>JAGQYU010000241.1:1648-13581 GCA_020435885.1 Flavobacteriaceae bacterium | reverse complement strand
GGGTTATACCTCCATAATTCCACCAGTCAGTATTAATAGTAGGCACTGCATCTTTAGAACGTTTGTTGTCTACCTTTACAACTAAGAAATTATCTTTAGGTTTAACAACTGAGGTTATTTCAAAATTAAAGGGAGTAAAACCACCTTCATGAGTTCCTAACTTTTCACCGTTAAGATAAACTTCTGCTTTATAATTTACTGCTCCAAAATATATAAAAAGTCGATTGCTTTTATCTTTTAACTCATAATCAAAAGAACGTTTGTACCATACTGTTCCTTCATACAAAAAAAGCTGTTCGCTTTGTGAGTTCCAATCACTCGGAATTAGCATAGTTGGTGATTTATCAAAATCATACTCAACCAATTCCATCTTATTATTAGTATGATAATCAGCATAATAAGCTGAATTATTTTTTTGCTTTAACTGGTCATAAGGCTCATATCTGTAGTTGTAATATCCTGTTTCATAAGGATCAACAATATAATGCCAAGTACCATTTAATGAAGTGGTATTTCTGTTAAAGGTATTAGTGATAAGGTCTTGAGAAAATACTGACGTGAAACTCAAAAAAAATAGAAAAATTATTACTTTTTTCATATTGTTGGCTGTGTTAAAATCGGTTCTCAAAATTTGAGAACCGATTTACAACTAATTAATAATAATCAAATATGTTTATATTACAATGAAAAAATTATTAATAACCATCATTTTGAGGATAATTAGGCCCCAAAAGTTCAAGTTGTGTCTGAGGAATTGCCCAATTTTTCATGTGTTCTTCTATTCTAAGACGAGGATCGCCAACGGTATACGTTGCATTCCAAACTGCACTTCCCATATGATCTTGTAAATACGATAAAAGTACTCCCATTCTTTTTAAGGTATACCAACGATGTCCTTCAAAAGCTAATTCACGAGCATGCTCTTCCAAAATAATTTCCTGACTAATTGTTGCTTTAGGTGCACAATGAGCTCTTTCTCTTATAGCATTCAAATATTCTAAGGCTTTTGTATCATTTCCTAATCTCATATGTGCTTCTGAACCAATAAGATATGTTTCAGCTAAGCGAAAAACCATAATATTTTTATAATGATTTCTATCAGTAGGATCAGCAGTTTCATCTAAAAATTTAATACATGATGGATTTTGACGTCTATAATAATTGGTGAATTCGGTTCTATCACCACTAAACTCATCATACTGATCTAATGGTTCTCCTAAAGTTTTATCTGCAGGCAATGTTTCGGGATTATTGTAAGGATACTCACTTATATAATATGATCTATCATCTCTATCATCATTAGGATCTTCTTTTAATAGGTCTATCAAATAATTGTTCATAACCAAGAAACCAGCGCCACTACCTCCGTTTTCAACAGTTCTTATCATCCCAGGAGCTGAATGATATGAAGGGACTAAGTTCCAGTTTATGAAATTGTAAGTTCCTCCCCCAATAACGTCTCTTTCAAATTGTATAGCCAATAATGTTTCTGAATGATCCAAATTACCGCTAAAAACATCTTTTGTATTAGCCAATAAATTATAACTGCCATTTGTAATTACTGCATCTGCTTGTGCAGCAGCTTCAGTCCAATCATCTTCCCATAAAGCTACTTTAGCTCTTAAATGTCTTGCTGAAGCTTGTGTCCATCTTCCAAAATCAGAAGTTGTCCAATCTAAATTAGCTATTGCAAAATCAAGGTCACTTTTTAATAATGTAAATATCTCAGCTTTTGTTGAAGGCTGTTCTGGTCTATAAAAAGCATTCTCGGGTGTAGTTGGCTCTGTATTAACATAAATATTATTAAAGAGTCTGTACAATGTAAAAAATGCATTTGCCCTCATACATTTTGCTTCAGCAAGGATTTTGTTTTTTTGAGCTTCATCATCAAACTGAGTATTTTCAGCTCCTTTAATAATAGCATTAGCTCTATCAACTATCTTATAATTATCAATCCAATAAAAACTTTGCCCCCATTCAGTACCGTGGTCTCCTACAAAAGCTCCCCAAGCCAGCCTACTGTATAATGATATTTCTCCTGTTATACCAGCTGCTAAATCTGACTTAGCCTGCAATATTATTGGGAAACTTCCATTTTCACCTCTATTTTGATAAATTTCTCTAGGTATTGTATATAATCCTACCAATGCAGACTCCAATCCTTCTGGGCTGCCATAAAGAAAATCAACAGAAGTGTCTGATAGCAGTTCGTCTTTTAAATAATCTTCACAAGAAGATAAGAGAAATACTGAACTGATTAATATCACAATTTTTGCAATATGTATATTTTTTAATAATTGTTTCATCTTTTAAATAGTTTTAAAGTTAAAATCCTAATTTAACACCAAACGTCATTCCTTTTGCATCAGGGAAGTTATAAGGATTGTTTTCCGGACTATATGATTTAAAATCAGTTATAGTAAATAAGTTTGTTGCTGTTGCATAGATTTTAGCACTGCTAAAACCTAATTTTCCAACCATATCTTCAGGGAAATTATACCCTAATGTTAATGTTCTCAATCTAGAATAAGAAGCATCTCTAACTGCAAAGGGATACAAATTAGAAGCTGTATCATTTCTTGGTTGAGGGATAGTAGTTGATGGATTTTCTATCGTATAATACGGTAATTTAATACCGTTAATAGCACCTTTAAACAATTCTCCGTTAGACAATACTGGATTAAATTTCATTACTCCTTGTACTAAATAGAAATCAGCAAAAAGTTCAAAGTTCTTATAATTAAGTGTTGTAGTAATTGAACCATACCAATCAGGATCAGCACTAATATAAACGTTATCCTGTTGATCAATGATTCCATCACCATTTTGATCAATAACTCTAACATCTCCAGGTAGAGGATTGGGTGTGATGGCTGTAAGATCATCACCAACTTGCCAGATACCATCATATTTAGCATACCAGTTATTATTTATAGGTTCGCCAACAGATAAGCGCCTAGTTACTCCATTTCCATCAGTATAGGAAAGATCAAGCGGGTTACCATCCTCATCCAATTCACCTGTAAGCTTAGTTACTTTATTTTCATTTGTTGAGTATGTTAGCCCAACAGACCATTTTAAATCCTCTTTATTAACAATATTAGTATTTAAGGTTGCTTCTAACCCTTTGTTTTCTACATTTCCAACATTAAAACGAGTAACCGTAAAGCCTGTAATTGCTGGCACAACCCTATCTAACAATAAATCATTCGTTTTTGCTTTATAATATTCTATAGAACCCGTAAAAAGATTATTAAATAATCCAAAATCAACACCAATATTAAATGTGTTTGTTGTTTCCCAAGACAGATCAGGGTTTGGTAATCTTGTAGCTGCTATGAACCCTCCAGATGTTGTACCTCCAAATACATAAGGTGCATCTATTGCTTTACCAAGTGATTCTTCTGAATTGATACCTTGATTACCAGTTGATCCATAACTTACTCTAAATTTTAACTCATTAATATCTGATGAGTCTTCTAAAAATGATTCATTATGTATTTTCCATGCAAAAGCGGCTGCAGGGAAATATCCCCATTTATTATTTTCAGCAAAAACAGAAGAACCATCAGCCCTTAATGAAAAATTGAATAGATATTTATCTTTGAAGCCATAGCGAGCGCGCCCTAAAAAAGATACCATCTTTCTACTTTTAACTACCCTACCATTATTTGCAGGATCTACTGATAAAACTGTAGCAGAACCGTTATAACCTAAAGCGTCATTAGCAAAGCCGGATTTTCTTATTTCGGTTTCGTCACTAGAAATTTCGTCTATAGAATGAACAAAAGTAAAATCCAACTGATGATCTTCTCCAATGTTAGGATTATAATTAATAATGTTTTCTAATAAAAACTGCTTATAAAACAGATTTCTCAATTCAGCATATCCATCAACTCCTTGATCGCCTTCTGAGTGAAGACTTGTACGGTAAAGACCTTCTCTTTCGTTTCTATTTCTTAAAAATGTATTAAGCGTATACGAAAAACTAGGTGTAAACCTATAGGTTCCTGCTAAAGTTACATCAGTAAGGTTAGTCTTAATATCATTAGTTGACTCAAGAATATTCCATAATGGGTTAACAGTTGTACTAGCTTCTCCTAGAGTGAATTTAACCAAATTTCCATTTTCATCATATGGTATTGCCAATGGTGATAAGTTGATAAAACCTATAGAGTTACTTTCTTTATCTTGTGTTCCAGTTTGATAATTAATATTTGCCAAAAAACTTAATTTATCATTAATTTTTTGATCTACATTTAACTTGAATGTACCACGTTCATAACCTGAAGTAGGTATTAAACCATCTTGTTTAAAATAATTTATACTAGAGTAAATCTTAGTTTTTTCTGTACCGGAAGAAACACTTAAAGAATGGCTTTGCAAAATGGCATCTTCTAAAATAAGATCTTCCCAATTCACATAATTTTGATTAGCTATTGATTGTAGTTCAAAATCAGTAAAAATAGCTTCGTCGCCTAAATACTCGCCAGTTATTCTATCTCTGTTTGCTTCTCTTCTTAACGCAATGAATTCTTCAGCGCTGTACAAATCAAAATTTCTGGTTAATTTTTGAGTCGTAAGATACCCATGATAATTGATAGCTATTTTACCTTCCTTACCTCTTTTTGTAGTAACGAGAATAATACCATTAGATGCTCTAGAACCATAAATAGCTGTTGCAGAAGCATCCTTTAATATTTCAATGGAAGCAATATCATCTGCTGGTATATCGTTCAACTTGTCATAAGGCACTCCATCAACGATTATTAAAGGATCATTACCTTCTAAAGATACTTTACCACGAATAATAATTTCAGAAGTACCCCCCGGTCTAGCATCGGTTAAATTTATCTGAACACCCGCAGCACGCCCTCTAAGCATTTCTGATACATTAGTTGTTGGAATTGCAGTGGCTTCATCCATTTCTACACTTGTAACAGAACTGACAATATCACTTTTCTTTTGAGTACCATAACCTACCACTACAACTTCATCTAAAGCATTAGCATCAACCTGAAGAGTAATAGTAAGTAGTGAATTTGTAATTGTTACTTCTTGGGCTTTGTACCCTATAAAAGAAACTATCAATGTTGTGGCATCTGATGATACATCTAGGGTAAACTTACCATCAAAATCTGTTGAAGTTCCATTTGTTGTTCCTTTTTCTACAACTGAAGCTCCCGGAAGTGGAGAGTTATCTTCTGAAGAAAAAACCGTTCCTGTTACTGTTCTCTTTGATTGTGCAGATACAATAACAGTGCTTAAAAACAAAAAAAGTAAGAATAAGTTTCTAACCTTTTTAGTGAATAGTCTTATTTTCATAAATTAAATGAGTTAGATTAAACTTTAATAATTGAATTAGTTTTAAGAATGTTTAAAATTAAAATTCCATTTTTAAGAATCCTTATTTTATACCACCACAAAAAACATACAGTTTAAATTTTAAGTCTAAATTTTATTAAATTATCAATAAATAGCTATTTATAGTGGCTTTTATAAGGTTTTAAAACGAATAGAGAAAAAATATTAACTCTTAAAAAAGTATTATGTAGTGGTAATGTAGTGGTACTTTTAAAAGGTGTAGTGGTTATATATTCATAATGTAGCTAACCAGACTCTCTTCATGCTCAAGGTTCATACGTTTTCGTAACCTGTAACGTTTAGTTTCTACACTCTTAACCGATATGTTTAGTAATGGCGCCATTTCTTTTGAAGAAAGATTCATTCTAAGATAAACGCAAAAACGTAAATCATTAGGTGTAATATCTGGATGTAGTAGTTTAAGTCTGTCCAAAAATCCCTTGTCTGTATTATTAAATGCTTTTACAAAAAATTCCCAGTCCTTAGTATTGTTCAAATTCTTATCAATTAATTTGACAACTGACTTGACATTTTTGGATGGCTTTTCTTCTTCATCATTTAATTCCTTTTTAATTGCATTTAGTAACTCATTCTTCTTTATTATACTCATTTTAGAGATAGTAAGCTCTCTATTTTTGCTTTCAATATCATTATTTAACTGTTCATTTTTTATGTGCATAATCAACTGATCACTTTCCAATTGTTTACGCTTTAATTTTTTATGATAATGCCTTTTATAAGCTCTATGAACAACAAAACCAATCAGTATAAATAACAGAAAATATAATAACAATGCCAAATTAGAAAGATACCATGGTCTTTTTATAGTGAAATGATACATTTCAATATTAGAAGTTTCTGTATTACCTATTTTAGCTTTTACTTTAAAAGTGTAATTACCAAAACTCAAATTCTCAAACTGAACTTTTGGTTCATTAGCCCAATCACTCCATTTGTTTAAATGCCCTTCTAAAATATATTGGTATTTAATATCTGTATATTTATTATAGCTAGGAACCGCATATTCGAATAGTAACAAGCCTTGATTGTAATCAAACACTCCATTTTCTTTAGAATTGTAATAAAAAACACTATCATTCTTATCTTTCAATGTTACCCTATCCAGATAAATCTTAAAAGTTTCATCTTTTTTAATTTTTGAAATATCAATAGTTAAATATCCATTGGCTGTACCTAAAAGGTAAGTGTCATCATTCAATAAAGAAATATTTTCATAACCTAGAATCATTTTTCTATAATTGGAAGGAATAGAGATTGTATCTATTTTTGGTAAATTAGTTAAATGATCATTTGATATAAAATAGATATTATCTCTGGAAAAAGCCCATAATCTATCTTTTTCATCAACAATGAGTTTACCTGAAGTATAATTATCTTCTGAAATTATGGGACTTAAAATACTATCACATTCAAATGTTTCCCTTTCCTTATTATATTTATAAACTCCTTTTTCAAAAGCATACAAAATATCATTTTTATACTTAGTAATACTCGAATTTTTACCGATAGATAATGATGGTTCCATTGATTGATTGATAACTCTTGTTAAACTATCATTTAATTGTAGTTTAAAAACACCCTTATACTCATGTCCTACCCAAACATTTAATGAAGAATCTATTTCAAAAAACCGTGAAGAATTATTAAAACCGTTTATTTTATTCCTATAAATCCATGTGTCATTTGTATTTTCTAAAATTGATAATCCTTTATAATTGCCTTTAAGAAGTAAGTTTTTTCTGTTTGGTACTGTTTTAAATGTCCATGCACCTAAATCATTATCAATTAAAGTAACTTTATTATTTTCAACTAAGAAGGTACCCATATGATGCCCACAAAAAAGCGTTTCATCATTATAATTAAACAAATCCCAAACCTGCCCGGCAGTACCTTCAATAAATTGGAAAGGTTCTTTACTGTTAATTTTTCTATAGAACAATCCTTGGTTGGTACCTATATATACATTTTCTTTAAAAACTTCTGAGCAATATACTGTACCTAAAATACCGTCAAAATCATAAAAAACTTTAATGGGCGAAGTAACATTAATACAATTAATCCCATTATCTAATCCTATCCATAAATTTTTATCAAAGTCCTCAAAAAGAGAAAGTGCTGTATTATTACTTAAACCATTTTTTTGTGTAATATGGTAATTTATTGATCCGTCAGGTTTTAAATTGATAACACCATTAGAAATTGTTCCTAAAACAAAACTTCCATCTGATAGTTTAAGTCCTTTATAAATACTTGAATCATCTACCAAATCATCAGCTTCTGTATGCCATTTAGAAATAACACCATTCTCAAATTTGTAAAATCCGGATTCTCTTGTTAAAAAAATCAGACCATTTGAAGTTCCATATAAATTTATAATTCTACTATTTTTAACAATTGTTTCCTCAAGAAACATTATAGGCTTTCCATCCTCTACTTTATATATGCCTTCACCTTGAATATGATAGTAAATATTATCTTTAATTTCGAAAACATTAAAGATCAACTTATTAGAACGTAATATTTTAAAACTCTCTGTTTGGGTATTATAAAAGTAAATTTTATTAAATGATTGAAATATAACCCACTCATTATGAGGTAGTATTTGCCATATTTGCTCATCTTCAATCATTTTTTCATTTAGCATAGGCTTTAAAGAAGTATATGTTAATTTTCCATATATATCTTTCTGCCAATACCCAAAATCCATATAACAGCCTGTATAGATTCTATCAGCAATAACTCTAACAGCCCTTATTATGGTATTATTTGGCGAAGGGTACATTTGCCACTCAGCACCATTAAATTCTAACAATCCTTTATTGTTGGCAACATAAATGTACTTGTCTGATGATTGTGAAATCATCCAATTTTGATTATCACCATGATAATCCTCAGGGTTAAAAATTTGAATAGGCGGCAATTCCTGACAGTAAGAATTGACCGATATAATGAAAAGAAATAAAAGAGAAAAACAATATGTGCAGATAAATTTCAATTTGTAAATCTTTAATTCAAACAAATTTACAAATATCTATCACATTGTAGTGTGAAAGGTTTATATACTCCCTAAAAAAGCTTTTTTACCCTATTGATTACAATAAAAAGATTTGGTACTTTTACCACAAGAATGCCTCTTTAGCTCAGCCGGTAGAGCAGCTCATTCGTAACGAGCAGGTCGCAGGTTCAAGTCCTGTAAGAGGCTCTCCTTATCGTATTA
This sequence comes from Flavobacteriaceae bacterium, assembly GCA_020435885.1. Taxonomy (GTDB): domain Bacteria; phylum Bacteroidota; class Bacteroidia; order Flavobacteriales; family Flavobacteriaceae; genus Aureibaculum. Next base: position 4,979 of record JAGQYU010000241.1, on the reverse strand, counting down.
ACTTTTTATATTTTATTCGTTTTGGAAGAATATCACCGCCCAAACGTTTTATTTTATTCTCCTCATATTCAGAGAAAGAACCTTCAAAGAAATACACTTGGCTGTCTCCCTCAAAAGCTAAAATATGTGTACAGATACGGTCTAAAAACCAACGATCGTGAGAAATAACTACAGCACAACCTGCAAAATTATCCAATCCTTCTTCCAAAGCACGCAAGGTATTAACATCCAAATCATTAGTAGGTTCATCCAACAGTAGTACGTTACCTTCTTCCTTTAAGGTCATGGCTAAATGCAAACGGTTTCTTTCACCTCCGGAAAGTGTATTTACCTTTTTATTTTGCTCATTACCGGAAAAATTAAATCTGCTTAGATATGCTCTGGAATTTACCTGTCTGCCACCCATCATAATCAATTCCTGCCCGTCCGAAAAGTTTTCCCAAATAGTCTTTTCAGGATCGATGTTGGCATGAGACTGATCTACATAAGCAACCTTAGCAGTATCTCCAACAACAAACTCACCTTTATCTGGTGTTTCCTCACCCATAATCATTCTGAAAATAGTAGTTTTTCCGGCACCATTAGGCCCAATAATACCAACTATACCTGCTTGTGGCAGTTTAAAATTCAGATCTTCATACAACAATTTATCACCATAAGCTTTGCTAACACCCTTAGCTTCAATAACATTAGTGCCTAAACGAGGACCATTAGGGATATATATTTCTAATTTTTCATCCAATTGCTTTTGGTCTTGATTCACCAATTTATCATAGCTAGATAAACGTGCTTTTGATTTGGCATGACGGCCTTTAGGAGACATTCGTACCCACTCTAACTCACGTTCCAACGTTTTTTGTCGTTTTGAAGCTTGCTTTTGCTCTTGTGCTAAACGCATGGACTTTTGCTCCAACCAAGAAGAGTAATTTCCTTTCCAAGGGATACCCTCTCCTCTATCCAATTCTAATATCCATCCGGCAACGTTGTCTAAGAAATACCTATCGTGTGTTACGGCAATTACTGTTCCTTTATACTGTGCCAAATGATGTTCTAGCCAATGTACTGATTCAGCATCTAGGTGGTTGGTGGGCTCATCCAACAATAAAATATCCGGTTCTTGTAGTAATAATCTGCATAAAGCTACTCTTCTGCGTTCACCACCGGAAAGCACTTTTATAGGCGTATCAGGTTCTGGAGTACGGAGTGCATCCATAGCTATCTCTAACTTAGTGTCTAGTTCCCATGCATTCATAGAATCGATCTTATCTTGTAGTTCAGCTTGTTTATCCATTAACTTTTGCATCTTATCAGCATCAGAATACACTTCTTCCAAACCAAACATATCATTGATCTTATTATACTCATCCAGCACAGCAACAACATCGGCAACACCTTCCTTTACTATATCAATTACCGTTTTGGACTCGTCTAATTTTGGCTCTTGCTCCAGATAACCTACTCTATAACCAGGAGAAAAAACCACATTGCCCTGATAGTTCTTTTCAACTCCGGCAATAATTTTTAACAAGGTAGATTTACCCGATCCGTTAAGACCTAAAATACCAATTTTAGCTCCATAAAAGAAGCTTAGATATATATCTTTTAATACTTGTTTGTTGGTGCTTTGATACGTTTTTGAAACACCAGACATGGAGAAGATAACCTTTTTATCGTCTGACATACGTTTTAATAATTACAAAAGTTTATGAAAATTATACTCTGCCTTTAAGTGCATTGAATACCCATGCAATTGCAAAAAAACCAATTCCAACTGCGGCAAAACCCCAGCCTGCTACATCCTCATAACGATAAGCCCCCAACAAAATCAAAACAATTCCGACAATAATCATAATAAGGGTAGCGTAGCCTAGCACGGTATTTTTATTCATCATCATAATTTAGATCAGTTAGATTAGATTGCTTTAGTTGTATGAAAGTACAAATATCGTAATTATTTAATCATTTTAAACAAAACTGTGTGATTTGATAAAATTGACTGTCAGTTACATCTTAACAAAGCAACGCTGTCTTTTATCAATTCTTTAAAAACACTATCGTAGTTTTTTTCTATAAAAGCCTCTTGCAGTAGACCTCTAAAATGACTAATCTTTTGAGTATGTTGTTGCTCTTTACAAAGCTCTTCCAACACATGTTGCCAAAGCACAAAAAGTGCTGCAATAATCCTCTTATTATCAGAGAAATTTTCGTTGAACTGATGCAACATACTTTTTGTATAACTGGTAAAGATCAAAGGCATTCGTCCTAGCTGTAGGAATGATTTTTTGGTAAAACTATTCACATCTTCAGCAGAATCACATATTGTAATACGAAATTGATCTGCTGACAGATGCTTCTTTGAGTTTATTAAAAAAAATGAATTCTTAATGAGGTTTCCGCACAACGATGAAGAAAGATAATAAATATCTAAACCAAGGTTTGTGTTAACAATCACAACTTCATTGTTGATGGCATTCTTTAAAAAAGTGTGTAATGCTGAAACCTCATTATGAGGAATAATGAGCTGTTTTTTATAATTTTTTGCTGATATAAATACCGATTTTAACGTTGATTCCAATAAGATAATCAGTTGGGTTTTATAAAGTTTCTAATTACATTTTATAAAACTACAATTATTAAATCGATAATCAAAATCGATAAAAAATATATAATTATAAATAAAAAAAAAAAAAAATTATTAAATCCCTAAATCAAGCATAGGAACCTCAACAAATAAAAGCTGAGAATCTGCAGTAGCTTTTATAGTGAAGTTGCTGGTGTTATAAACCCCAAAAGCATCACGTGTTTCCAGTTGCTGACCATCGATAACAATATCACCGGAAATATTCATTACAAACACACCATGATTGGGTGATTTTAATGTATAAGTAAAATCATTCCCCTTGCTTAAATCAATTCTGGAAATAACAGCATCTTGATGTATTTTCAAGCTTCCATCGTGGACATCTTTAAAAGAAGATACCAATACTTGAAGTTTTCCGTTTCTTTCTGCATCATCAAAAGTTTTCTGATCATAACGAGGTTCAACATTCTCAGTATCCGGAATTATCCATAACTGAAAGAGGCTTAAATGTTCTTTCGAAGAACCATTTATTTCAGAATGATTCACTCCAGTTCCAGCCGACATTACCTGAACTTCACCTGGTATAACTTGCTGCCACTCATTATGCATGGAGTCCTTATGTTTCAATACTCCTTTTAAAGGTATAGTTATAATTTCCATATTATTATGCGGATGTGTTCCAAAACCCATACTTGGAGCTATCAGGTCATCGTTCAACACTCGTAACGCTCCAAAATGTACTTTTTGCGG
>JAGQYU010000241.1:0-1568 GCA_020435885.1 Flavobacteriaceae bacterium | reverse complement strand
TCACTTGCTTTGTGTAAAATCGTTTTCATTTTTATCGGATTTTATCTAAAATATCACTTATTATTTTTGCTTCTTCTTCTGTTATCTTTTGTAAAAAGTCCGGAACTCCTTTATCATCAATTTGTTTTAATATTTGAAGACCAGTATCAGTAATTTCAACAAAAACTACTCTCCTATCCTCTTCACAACGTACTCTGTTAATCAGCTTTTTATCGCATAGTTTATCCATCAACCTAGTAGCGTTTGGCGCCCTTTCTATCATCCTATCCTTTACAGTCTGAACCTGCATGGGTTTAGCAGCACCTCTAAGAATCCTTAAAATATTGTACTGCTGTGGCGAAATATCAAAAGATTTAAAAAGTTCCGTTTCTTTACTGTTTATCCAACCTGCAGTATATTTTATATTGATCAATGCTTTTACTTTGTTAGAAGCAAAACTTGATCTAATATCTTCAGAAATATTACCCATACATCTATTTTAAAGCATCCTCAAACATTGCAACCATCTCTAAAAACTCTTTGTTGAGTTCTTCGTTCAATAATTTATCTTCCGAAAAATTTGCATCAAAACTTGGCAGCGAAAAATTTGCAATTATATTTGATCCGTGTATTGGAAATCTTTTCATAGCAGCCTCCATCACAAATTTTGCTCCTAGTTGCCCTGGTGAAGTTGATAATAGCAACATAGGTTTGTTTACCCAAAAATTGGCTTCTATCCTAGACAACCAATCCATCAGATTTTTAAAAGCCGCACTATACGAACCATTGTGCTCTGCCAATGAAAGTATAATACCCTCACTACCATCAATCAACTCTTTAAATGCTTTTGCTTCTTGAGGAAAACCCTCTTCATTCTCTATATCTACACTGAATAATGGCAGTTTATAATCATTTAAATCTATTATTTCGTGCGGTGTTTTCTTTAATTTGGTTGCAGCAAGTGTAGCAAATTTTTTGTTAATGGAATTTCTACTTGTACTTCCTGCAAATACTAATACTTTTTTCATACTTCTTTAAATTTTGATACAAAGTTACAAAATTATTATTTATTTTCCAAGGAAAATATTTCCATGTAATATATATAATGATAAAAAAGCCCCTTTCGGGGCTACAAAAGCTATCAACTAAAACTGTGCTGCTTCTGTACTATCTTTCATGGCAACTGTACTTGCCGAACCTGCTGTAACAATATTCTGAACTTCATCAAAATAAGTAGTACCCACAAAGCCTTGATGTTTAACAGCCTTAAAACCAACATCCTGCAAAGAGAACTCACGTTCTTGTAATTCAGAATAGCCTGCCATACCTCTTTCTTTATAAGCTTTAGAAAGTTCAAACATACTGGTATTTAAAGCATGGAATCCAGCCAATGTTATAAACTGGAACTTATAGCCCATCTTCGCCAATTCCTCCCTAAAAGTTTCCATCTCGGCTACACTTAACCTTGCTGCCCAATTAAAGGATGGAGAGCAATTATAAGCCAGTAATTTACCCGGATATTTTGCATGGATAGCATCAGCAAATTGTTTTGCCTGTTTTAAATCTGGTGTAGAAGTTTCCATCCATAA
>JAGQYU010000240.1 GCA_020435885.1 Flavobacteriaceae bacterium | reverse complement strand
GGCCGCTGAATTCAGCGGCCTTTTTATTTATTTTGTATCAGGGTCTAGATAATCTACAATTCCATCACCATCTGCATCTTCTGTTTTACTTTCATCTTTGGTTAATGTTCCATCATTATCATCATCTGCATCAACAAAATTAGGATAGCCATCTTCATCAGTGTCATCATTATAAGCCTCGCCATCCCCATCTAAATCTTCTTCTATATTTGTTAAACCATCATTATCATTATCTGCAATGATAACATACCCCATATCTACATGAAATACCAAACAACTGCTTGCAGGAATATCACCATTGGCAATATTTCGATAACCTAAACCAGATGGTATTATAAAAAACCCTTTTCCTGTATTTGTAAATTTAATAGGCTCTCCTACTACAGAAGCATTCTCTCCCCCAGAAAAATATTGCATACCTTCACGGAATCCTACGATATAATTACCAGCATTGTATAAACCAAACCAATTAAAAAAGTTTGATCTGTCAAATTCTTCAGATTTATCTAACAAAACTCCTTGATATCTTACCATTACGGAATCAGCTTTTGAAGCCTTAATGCCTTGCGTCCCTATTTCCTGTTCATAACTATAGTATTCATAATCAATATCGTTGTAAGTAACGTTATATTTTTTAAGTTTTATATCATCAAAAAGAGAAGTTACATTATCTGTTTCTAAAATTGTATCTATCTTTCCAAAATATTCATCTTCTAAAGGTGCTATGTAATAATGTGATTTTAAATAATCAACTAATATTTCTTTATCAACAATAGCCTGTGCAGCATGATCAAAATCATCTACATTATCATCATCATCATCTTTTTTACATGAAATGATTGCTATTGAAAGAAAAGTTGCTAGATAAAATAATGTTCTTAATTTCATTGCTTTTTGAATTTGCTTCGCAATTTACAATTTTAATAGTTTTTAGTACCTTTTAGATATATTTTAACAAATATTTATCGATAATTTATCTTTCGCATTCTGAGGCTTTGTGGAGTTACCTCTAAATATTCATCATCTCTAATATACTCTAAACATTCTTCTAAAGAAAACTGAATTTTTGGAGCTATCTTCAAACCTTCGTCGCTTCCTGCTGCTCTTACGTTTGTTAATTTCTTCCCTTTAATAAGGTTAACACCTAACTCATCTTGTCGGTTATTTTCACCTACAACTTGCCCTTTGTAGATCTCTTCATTGGGATCAATAAAGAATTTACCTCTATCCTGAAGCCTGTCAATAGCATAACCTGTTGCTTTACCTCCTTCAGAGGCTATGATTGCTCCATTACTAATATCACTCAGTTCACCTTTGTAAATATCATACCCTCTTAATCTGTGGTTAATGATAGCTTCTCCAGCGGTTGCTGTAAGCATTTTATTACGCAAACCTATCAATCCCCTTGACGGAATATCAAATTCTAAATGTTGTAAATCTCCTTTAGGTTCCATAACCAGTAAATCTCCTTTGCGTAACGTTACCAGATTGATAACCTTACTGGCCGATTCTTCCGGAACATTAACAACCAATGTTTCATAAGGTTCATTTTTAACACCATCTATATCTTTCAGTATCACTTTTGGCCTACCTACTTGTAGCTCATAGCCTTCTCTACGCATGGTTTCTATCAATACAGATAAATGTAAAATACCTCTACCAAAAACATTGAATTTATCTTCAGAATCTGTTTCTTCCACCCTTAAAGCAAGATTTTTCTCAGTTTCCTTAAACAATCTGTCTCGTAAATGGCGAGAGGTTACATACTTGCCTTCTTTACCAAAAAACGGTGAGTTGTTTATGGTAAAAAGCATACTCATAGTAGGTTGATCTACAGCAATTCTAGGCAGAGCTTCGGGGTTTTGCAAATCTGCAATGGTATCACCAATCTCAAAATCTTCCAAACCTGTAATAGCACAGATATCTCCACTTCTTACACTCTGAACTTTGGATTTACCCATACCTTCAAACACATGCAATTCTTTGATCCTTACTTTTTTAGTTGAGCCATCAGCTTTACAAAGCATATAGTCCTTATTTTCTTGAAGATCACCTCTAAACACTCTACCAATAGCAATTCTTCCCGTAAAGGATGAATAATCCAACGATGTGATCTGCATTTGAGGAGAGCCCTCTCTATATGGTGCTTCAGGGATAGCCTCTACTACGGCATCAAGCAAAGCAATGATATCACTTGTTGGTTTTTGCCAATCAGTACTCATCCAACCTTGCTTAGCTGAACCATAAATAGTTGTAAAATGTAATTGTTCTTCAGTAGCATCTAAGGCAAACATCAGGTCAAATACTTTTTCATGTACTAAATCAGGTGTACAATTTTCCTTATCCACTTTATTGATAACCAAAATTGGCGTTAACCCAAGTTCCAAAGCCTTGCTCAATACAAATCTGGTTTGTGGCATAGGCCCTTCAAAAGCATCTACTAACAATAAAACACCATCTGCCATTTTCAACACTCGCTCCACTTCACCACCAAAATCGGCGTGTCCGGGAGTGTCTATCACATTAATTTTAACACCATTGTACGTAACTGAAACGTTCTTTGATAAAATGGTAATTCCTCTTTCCCTTTCAAGATCATTGTTATCTAACAATAACTCAGTCCTTTCTTTACGTTCATCTAATATTTTGGCTTGGTCAATGATTTTATCAACCAACGTAGTTTTACCGTGGTCAACGTGCGCTATAATAGCTATATTTCTGATAGATTGCATACTTTCAAATTTGAAGCCGCAAAAGTAATGTATTTATCCTTACGTTACTACGCAAGTTTTAAAATTAATTTATGACAAATGTCATTTTACGAACTAGTTAGGTTTAATAAGTTAGTCATCTAAATTTTAGATATATGAAAGCTTTATTATTACCACTAGTAGGTTGGACAGGCGGCATTATTGGAATAGCAATAATGATCGCCATATTCGTAGCATTAATAGCTGTTATGATTATCTTTATGATGAAAGGTAAAAAACAATAAGTTACAACTTACGTCTTTCCTTTTCTGTTTTCAATAACATCAATTCCCTGTTGGTTTGCCCTGCAACGGAAGTGTTTTCTTCTGCCCTTCTTATAAGGTATGGCATAACATCTCTAACAGGCCCATAAGGCAAGTATTTCGTTACATTATAACCATTATCTGATAGGTTAAAACTTATATGGTCACTCATTCCATACAATTGTCCAAACCAAATTCTTTTATCATCTTTTTGGATATTGTGCTTAGCAATAAGTTCCATTAATTTATAGTTGCTAGTCTCATTGTGTGAACCACAATACAATGCCAATTTTTCATTTTCTACCATATAAGTTACAGTAGCGTCGAAATTATCATCAGTGGCTTGTTTATTTTCACAGATAGGTGATTTGTATCCTTTCTCTTGAGCTCTTTCACGTTCTTTCTCCATGTAAGCACCTCTTACTAATTTCATTCCAACCCAATATCCTTTTTCTGACGCTCTTTTGTGGAGTGCTTTTAAGTAATCCAATCTGTCCCATCGGTACATTTGAAGTGTTCCGTAAATAATGGCTTTTTCTTTATTATATTTTTCCATCATACTTTCAATAAGATCATCAGCGGCATCCTGCATCCAGCTCTCTTCAGCATCTATCAAAAGAGGAACATCATTATCATAAGCCGCTTTACTAACTTTTTCATAGCGTTCAATCACTTTATTCCACTCCTTGGTTTCTTCTTCGGTTAATTCAATTTTTTCAGTAACTTTTTGGTAAATTTTAAATCTACCCATACCTGTAGGTTTAAAAACAGCAAACGGAATACTCTCTTTTTCCTTAGCAAATTGAATATTTTGAACAGTTTTTTGCAAAGCCAAATCAAATTGGGTGTCAATTTCTTTGCCTTCTACCGAATAATCTAATATAGAATACACATTTTTAGTGTACATTTTATCTATAGTTGGCAAGCAATCCTCTTCAGTAACTCCACCACAAAAATGATCAAATACAGTAGCTCTAATTAACTGTTCTACAGGCATGTGCGTCTTTAGCGCAAAATTTGTGACAGCTGTCCCAATTCTAACCAAAGGTTCACTTTTTATCATTTTAAATAAAAAATAAGCTCTTTCGAGCTCAGTATCAGACTTTAAAGCAAAAGCCGTTTCAGTATTATCGAAGATTTTTTCCATTGTTGAGTAAATTTTAACAAAGATACGCACACAAAGATATTTTTTCAATAAATTCGCCGATAATTATGACCAAAAAAGCAGGATTAATGACGCCTATACATTCTACCGGATATACCATTTTTTTTAATGATGATGCATATAAAAATTTAAACATTTATCTATCTGATAATCATATAGTTAAAATATTTGTATTAGTAGATGAAAATACTAAAAAATACTGCCTTGAGAAGTTCCAAAAATCACTGGATAAAAACATAGAGATCGTTCTTATAGAAATTAGCGCAGGCGAGGTTTATAAAAACATAGAAACCTGTACGTTTGTTTGGAAAAAACTCACAGAATTAGAAGCTGATAGAAAAAGTATTCTAATCAATTTGGGAGGTGGTATGATTACCGATCTAGGTGGATTTGTAGCATCTACTTTTAAAAGAGGAATACGCTTCATAAATATCCCTACAACTTTGTTAAGCATGGTGGATGCTTCTGTAGGTAGCAAAACCGGCGTTGATCTTGACAATCTAAAGAATTTAGTAGGTATGTTTGCCAATCCGGAAATGGTTTTAATTGATACCTGCTATCTGCAAACTTTACCAGAAAGAGAAATGATTTCCGGCTTAGCCGAAATCATAAAATACGGCTTAACATTCAATGCTAAACTATTAGAGGATTGTAAAAATGATATGTGGAAAGACGCAGATAATTTAGACAAAATGATACATCAATCCATTGTTATTAAAAATGATGTGGTTTTAAAAGATATTAAAGAAACAAGCCTTAGAAAAGTATTGAATTACGGCCATACTATAGGCCATGCTGTTGAGTCTTTCCATCTTAACACTAAAGAACTCCCTGATCTTACTCACGGTGAGGCCATCGCCATAGGTATGGTTATTGAAGGTTATATTTCTTCAAAATTACACGGATTTCCTACGGATGAATTATCATCATTAAAAACATACATACACAAAACTTACGGAAAAACTGATATAGCACCGCAACATTATGATGCTATTATAGATTTGATGCGTCATGATAAAAAGAACAGCAATGGCAACATCAATTATATTTTATTGAAAAATATTACTGATTTTGTAATTGATGCTAACGCTCCCGTAGACTTAGTAATTGAAGGATTTAACTATTACAGCGCTTAGAACTTAGCAACAGCCTTCTTTCAAAGCTCTGTAAATACATTCGTATTGAGGTAAAATATTCTCTATAGAAAATGTATGTGCATGTTCATAGGCTTTTTGTTTAAAGGTCTGTAATTTAGCATCATCTTCTAAAATATAAATGGCATTGTTAGCCATTTCTTCCACATTGCCTACATCGCTTAAAAAGCCGGTAACTCCTTGAACATTTACTTCCGGTAATCCACCGGAATTGCTTGAAATTACGGGTGTTTTAGCAGCCATAGCTTCCAAGGCTGCCAAACCAAAACTTTCAGTAAAAGAAGGCAATAGAAAAAGGTCTGATAAGCAAAGTATTTTGTTCAGCTCTGTAGTATTTCCTAAAAAAACAACTTTACTTTCTATACCCAGTTCCATTATTTTTTTCTCAGCACCATCTCTTTCTGGGCCATCACCTACCATCAACAGTTTTGCTTTTATCTTCTTCTGAACTCTGTAAAAAACTTCAATCACATCTTGTATGCGTTTTACAGGTCTAAAATTGCTGATATGCGATATGATCCGCTCATCTTCATCTGCTAAATTAGCTCTAACACAATTGGTTGTGTTTAAAACATCATAGCGTTCAAATTCAATAAAATTGTAAATGACTTTAATTTCTTTTCTGATATTGAACAACCTAAGCGTATCTTTCTTCAAACTCTCAGAAACCACTGTAACTACATCAGAATTGTTGATGCTAAACTCAACAGCCGTCTTATAATTTGGATGACTTCCTACTAGGGTAATATCTGTACCGTGCAGTGTAGTAACTATAGGAATATCAATGCCATCTTCCTTTAGCATCTGTTTTGCCATATAGGCCGCATACGCATGCGGTATGGCATAGTGTACATGCAAAATTTCAATATCAAAAAGTTTTACCATAGCTACCAGTTTGCTGGAAAGTGCCAACTCGTACGGTTGATAATGAAATAAAGGATATTCTTCTACAAAAACTTCATGAAAATGTATGTTTTTAGAAAGTACATTAAGCCTAACCGGCTGATTATAGGTAATAAAATGTACTTCATGGCCTTTATTGGCTAACGCTATACCAAGTTCGGTTGCAACCACTCCACTACCTCCATAGGTAGGGTAACAAACAATACCTATCTTCATAAATTCATATTAAAATTGTCATTTACTATCAAGTTAAATAATCTTAACTTTGCACAGTTAAAAGTAAACATTTTAGTGGACTTCAATTCCTTTTTAACATATATTTCCGATTTAAAAGAATTTCCTTTGGGAGGTCTGCAATCTCAGTTTAAAATGGCTCCTGAAATGCGAAAAAGATTCTCTGATAAGGATGTTTTAATGCAACATCCTAAAGAATCGGCAGTGTTGGCACTACTCTATCCTGATAAAGAAAATTTCACCAAACTTCTTTTAATGGAAAGAGCCAGTTATAATGGTATACATTCTTCTCAAATTAGTTTTCCGGGAGGCAAAAAAGACCAGAAAGATCCTGACTTATTGTTCACGGCATTACGTGAAACCGAAGAGGAAGTAGGCGTACAAAAGGATACTGTTGAAATCATCCGAGAACTGACAAAGACCTATATTCCGCCCAGCAATTTTTTAGTAACACCATTTATTGGTTATGTAACCGAACCTGTAATCTTTACTACAAACAATGAAGTAGAAAACCTTTTGGAAATACATGTAAGTGATCTGCTTAGTGATGATTCATTACATATTAAAAAAATGTCAACCTCCTACATGAAAGAAATAGATGTGCCTTGCTTTAAATTAAACAATTGTATTGTTTGGGGAGCCACAGCTATGATGCTTAGCGAAATTAAAGACCTTTTTAATTCTGTTATTTAAGTATTGTTTTTGTACATTTGAAATGCAACCAACCAACTTAAAACTTTAATGAAATTATTTAAACAAGACCCCTTTGGAAATGCCTTGTTCCTTAAGAAATTCTTAATCAGATTATTAGGGATCATATCGCATCAGCGATATCAGAGCTTTAACAAATTACAAATAGAAGGGTCAGAACATATACGTGAATTACCGGAAACAGGAGTGCTTTTTGTTTCAAATCATCAAACTTATTTTGCAGATGTAGCTGCTATGCTACACGTTTTTAATGCCGCTTTAAAAGGGCGGGTAGATTCCATAAAGAACATAGCATACATTTGGCAGCCAAAGCTAAATATTTACTACGTTGCTGCATTAGAAACCATGAAGTCTGGTTTATTACCAAAAATATTTGCCTATACCGGTTCTATCTCTATTGAAAGGACATGGAGAAGTGCCGGAAAAAATGTAAACAGGCAAGTAAAACTATCGGATGTACATAATATTGGCAAGGCATTGGATGATGGTTGGGTAATCACCTTTCCGCAAGGTACAACTACTCCTTTTAAGCCTATAAGGCGAGGTACAGCATTTCTTATAAAAGAATACAAACCTATAGTTATTCCCGTTGTAATTGATGGTTTTCGGCGTTCTTTCGATAAAAAAGGGCTCCAAGTTAAAAAACGAGGTGTTCTACAATCTATGGTTATAAAAGAACCCTTAGAAATTGATTATGAAAATGAATCGGTTGACTCGATTGTTGAAAAACTACAATTTGCTATTGAGCAACATCCGTCATTCCTAAAAGTTACTCCGGTTGAAGAATATGCAAAAGAGGAAGAAGAATTGAATAAAAAACGTAAGTTTTGGAGTTAAAAAAAGCGGTTAAAAATTTTTAACCGCTTTTTTAATTAACCAATCTAACCTAACCATGCTTTTAGCATCCAAACTGTCTTTTCTTGCTCTGATATAAAATCACTCATCAATGTATTGGTTCCTTCATCGTCAGCCTCATCAGATTTATCTAAAATCTTTCTTTCAATTTCCAATAATGTTTCTATAGAATTAACCACTAATGTAACCGCATCAGTATCTTTAGAGATGTTTTTACCAACTTTAACTGTTGCATTGTTGGCATAATCTTCAAAAGTGTGTAATGGCGTAGCTTCCAGCGTTAAAATTCGCTCTGCTATCATATCCACTTTTTCTTGAGCATCTACATATAACTCTTCAAATTTTACATGTAATTCAAAGAAAGATTTACCTCTGATGTTCCAATGCAATCCTCTAAGGTTTTGATAATAAACTTGAAAGTTTGCTAATAATTCGTTCAGATCTTTGGTTAACTCGTTTACTTTTTGAGCATTTAATCCTAGTATCATAATATTTATATTTTATTGATTTTTTCTACTACAAATTTACCTCAATAAAAGTTAAGAATTACTATAAGTTTGATTGATAGTTTTTATAATTTTATCGTCAAAATTTATATAAATGACTATAACACAGTTAAAATATGCTTTAGCAGTGGCTGAACATAAAAATTTTACCACAGCTTCTGAGAAATGTTTTGTAACTCAGCCTACATTAAGTATGCAAATTCAAAAATTAGAGGAAGAATTAGATGTAATAATCTTTAACAGAAAAAAGAAGCCGATTGAACTTACAACCATTGGAGAAAAAATAATAGAACAAGCCAAAATAATTGTTGATGAAAGTAATAGAATCAACGATATTGTAGATCAGCAAAAAGGATATATTGGTGGCGAATTTAAACTGGGCATCATCCCAACAGTTATTCCAACCCTATTGCCTTTATTTTTAAAAGTTTTTTTGAAGAAATATCCTAAAGTAAATCTGATCATTGAAGAGTTAACCACTGAAGATATTGTAAAAAAACTTGCCGAAGGCCATTTAGATGTGGGTATTGCCGCTACACCTTTAGAAGACCCAACTATAAAAGAACGTGTATTGTATTATGAGCCTTTTGTTGGTTTTGTCAATGAAGATCATAGATTATTTGCTGAAAAAGAATTAAAAACCGAAGATTTGGATATTGATGACATTTTACTGCTGGAAGATGGACATTGTTTTAAAGATAATATTTTAAACCTCTGTAATACTTTTAAAAAAGAAATCCCCAATCATTTTAAAATTGAAAGCGGAAGTTTTGAAACACTTGTAAAACTATCAAAAGAAGGGCTTGGAATGACGCTTTTGCCCTATTTACATACTCTTGATATCAATGAATCTGATAAAAAATATTTAAGATCATTTGAAGCTCCTGCTCCTTCAAGAGAAATAAGCATTATTTATCATAAATCTCAGTTAAAAATTCAACTGATCGAGGTCTTAAAAAATACCATAGATGCTACTATAAGAGGTATTATAACATTTAATGATGTGAAAATCATCAGTCCTATTAAGAAATAAAAAAGGAGCATTAAAAAATGCTCCTCTTGTTACTTTACCACAGCTAAACAAACATACAGCTCTGGTTTTGTTGCTATAAACTGATTTAACCAAATCTTCAATTCTTCAATTTCATATGGTAGCAATCGGTTTAAAGCTTTTTCTAGTTCTTTACAAAACAATTCTGCATTAAAACTAACTTTTTTTAAAACTGTTTTCGTGTACTCAAACATTGCTCTTGCCATGCTTTCAACGTGGGTTTAATTGGCTTATTATTTAACGTAAATATACAATTTTAATTACATTGATAAATGTTAAAATTTATTGAATTTTTATAATGAATTGATTTCTAATATTATAGTTTTTCAATTTTAACAAGTAAGCTGTTTGCCTTGCTTTCAAGCTCTTTACTTATCGTTTTAAAATGAGCCTTTTTATTTTCAACTTTTTTATCATTTAATTTTGCAATCAGGTCATCAAAAACTGTAATAGCTTCATCAATAATAGGCTCTGCTTTTTCAGCCTTTTTAGCATCAGATTGTAATACTTGCCAGTAGTAGCATTCTTCAATAATATCTGATAGAACGTAGTTTATATCTTTCTTTAAATTTTTTACACTTGCCATAATATCAACATTTTAATTGAGCACAAAAATATGGCATTTAAGTCAATTAGATTGTTAAATTTCATTAAAAATTCATCTGCTTTAATCAAAGCATTCTTAATACATCTGTAAGATGATTGATAGTTTTATAGCCTTCGCCGTTATGTTCAACCATTTCGTAAGCCCATGTAGTGTGAAAAGGTATATGAATAGCATGTGCACCAATTTCTATCAATGGCAATACATCTGATTTTAAGGAATTACCAATCATTAAAAATTCTGATGGAGCTATATCTAAATGCTTAATTAGTTTTTTATAATTCTCCCTTTTCTTTTCGCTAAGAATCTCTATATGATGGAAATATTTTTCAAGCCCTGATTTTTCAAGCTTACGCTCTTGGTCTAGCAAATC
>JAGQYU010000239.1 GCA_020435885.1 Flavobacteriaceae bacterium | reverse complement strand
TTATAACTGTTGCCGCATATATTTCGTTAACACACACTATGCCATCAGGTAAAACAGGCGTTTTTTCAAAAAAATCCAAGATTTGATCTCTAAAATTTGCATTCTCTTGAACTTTTACTACATAACCCTTATTAAGGTCTAAGTTATTTTCGCTCAGCGCTTTAACGTAACCCTGCATACGCAATTTTCCAACACTAACATAATCAGGAGTTGTTAAAATAGCTATACGTTTACAACCTTCTTCAATTAAATGTTTTGTAGCTTTATATCCTCCACCTATATCATCTACAATTACTTGATCACACTTTATTTCATCTGATGCTCTATCAAAAAAAACTAGTGGCAAACCATCATTAATTGCTTCGTCAAAATGTGAAAAATCATTTTTTTCTAGCGTCTCTTTAGATATTGAGATGAGAAGCCCATCAACACTTCCATTTGCCAATGTTCTAACATTCAAAACTTCTTTATCAAAAGATTCATTTGATAAACATATCATTACATTATATTCATTTTCATTAGCAATTTTTTCTATACCGCTTATAACCCTAGAAAAAAAATGATGTACAATTTCAGGAATAATAACTCCAATTACCATAGTCTTCTTGTTTCGGAGTTTCATAGCCAAAACATTGGGTTTGTAATGATACAACTCTGCAAAAGCTTTTACTTTTTCTTTCATTTCATCACTAATCTCAGGGCTATCGTTCAGTGCCCTTGAAACAGTAGATTTTGAAACTCCAAGCTCTTTAGCAATATCTTTTAATGTAATTTTTGGCTTCATGAAGTTACTTCTTATACATTTTGAATGCCTAATTTACATCGATTTCGTGAAAAATCAATCGATTTTAAAAAACTTTTCAACATGCAACGCGTTGCGTAAAAATTTTGTAGTTCAAATAATTGTTAAATTAATGTTAACAGCATAATTTCACAATGTGAAATGTAAAAATAGAGCCTTTAAATTTTATTAATTTAAAAATTAACTAATATCAAATTTATGAGAAGTTTAAAAAATACTTTCTTAAGTATATTATTCCTGATACCTCTGATTGCCTCTGCGCAGATGAGTATTAAAGGAAAGGTTATTGACAAAAACAGTCAATCTCCACTCCCAGGTGTTAATGTTGTTGTAAAAGGAACAACAAACGGAGCAGTGACTGATTTTGATGGTATTTATATGATCAGTAAAGTTAATGTAGGTGATGTATTGATATTCTCTTTTATAGGGTACAATACACTAGAAATACCTGTATCTTCTGATGCTGATATTAATGTTGAGTTGGTAGAATCTGCTGAGAGTCTTGAAGAAGTTGTTCTTATTGGTTATGGTAGTGTTCAAAAAGAAGATGCTACAGGTTCTGTAGAGCTATTAAAAGCAGAAGATTTTAACCAAGGAGCCATGGTTTCTGCCGACCAATTACTTACAGGTAAAGTAGCTGGTGTTAGAATTACAACTAATGGAGGCCAACCAGATGCCGCTCCTAATATTAGAATTAGAGGAGGGGCTTCGTTGAATGCCAATAATAACCCCTTAATTGTAATTGATGGTGTTCCTGTAGATAATACAAATCCTGCTGGTGTTAATAACCCTTTATCCCTGATTAATCCTAATGATATTGAAAGTTTTAGTATTTTAAAAGATGCATCATCAACAGCTATTTATGGTTCTAGAGCATCAAATGGTGTAATTATCATTACTACCAAAAAGGGAAGTTCAGGTGAGCCTCAATACAATCTTTCTACAAATGTTGCTTTAGGTACTGTTACCAAAACAATTGATGTAATGGATGGTCCTACTTTTGCAAATTTTATTGAAGAATATCATCCTGATTATGCAAGTCTTTTAGGAGTAGTAGAAAATGGTGAACGTGTTATATATGATACTGATTGGCAAGATGCCATATACAGAACCTCTGTTTCTACTGATGTTAATTTTAGTGTTAGAGCTAATTTAGGCAAAAAAGTTCCTTTTAGAGGTTCTTATGGTTATACCAAAAATCAAGGTGTTGTAAAAAGAAATGATTATGAACGTTTTACTTTATCCTTAAAACTAACACCTACTTTTTTTGATGAACATCTAAAAGTAGATGTTAACTTTAAAAGTCTTTATTCTAATAAAAATGCAATTGATGAAGGTGGTGCATTGGGCGGAGTAGTAAATATGGACCCTACAAAACCGATTTATGATAATTCTGCTGATAATAGATTTGGAGGTTTTTATCAACCTACTTATATTGATTATGATGATAACGATGAACCTCTTTTTTTAAGGCTTGCTGGGCAATGGAACCCTGTTGCATTACTTAAACAAAGAAAAAGACCAGAACGTGTTTATAAAATACTTGGAAACGTAGAATTTGACTATAAAATGCATTTTTTACCAGAACTGCGTGCAGTATTGAATTTAGGTCTAGAGGCTTCTCAAGCCAGAATAAGAGAACAATATACTGACAATTCATTGGCTACTTATCAGTTTAATCAAAATGATAGTAATATCAATACTAATTATTTATTTAACCCTGGTATTAATTACAAAGAAAGTCAAAATATTACTAACCAGACCATGGATGCTTATTTAGTATATACCAAAGAGTTTGAAGGTCTTATCAAAAAGTTTGATATTCAAGGAGGTTATGCTTATCAAAATTTTAAAAATGATGGTACTAAAGAAGAGTATAGGTATAATACTACAACAGGTTTGAGGGAATTAATTATTGACACTTCTAACCCAAATAACCGTTACTTTAATGAATTGAATCTTCAATCCTTCTTCGGAAGAACTAATATTAATATTGACGACACCTATCTAATCACATTATCAATGAGAGCAGATGGTTCTTCATTATTTACTGAAGATAACCGTTGGGGATATTTTCCTGCTGCAGCTTTAGGATGGAAATTGAATGAATATGATGTTTTTGATAACTCTAACTTTATAAATGAATTAAAAATACGCTTAGGCTGGGGTAAAACAGGGCAACAAGATATAACTGGTGCAGTCGGTTTTTATCCTTCAATTCCGCTATTCGAAGCAGGTTCAGCTACAAGTCAATATCTTGCAGGCTACGCACTTTACTCTGCTAAACCCTATAATGGAGATCTAACATGGGAAAAAACTACCACTTACAATGCTGGTATTGATTTTAA
>JAGQYU010000033.1 GCA_020435885.1 Flavobacteriaceae bacterium | reverse complement strand
AGCCCGTTTTATCTTTTATAAACAACGGTACTATATCTTCATCTTTTTTCATCAGTTCTATGAGTGCGCTACAGTGTTTTTGAGAATCTATTTTAATTTCATGGATAGTAGGGTGCCTTCTGGCTATTTCTGTCAGCCTAATAAAATCATGAGTATGCGAAAACAGCCCTTCTTTTGGGTTGTTGTCAGGGTCATTCATTTCATCAGGAGTTATTAACCTAAAGTTTCCGGTTTCTCCAAACTGTCCTTTAAACTTTTCTATGGCATAAGCATTTATTTGCGAATTTCCCGTTAAGGCTAATAAATATCCTACATCATTCAATTCAATATCATCGCCTAAATCCTCTGCGTAAATATCCTCTTTAATGGCTTCCAACCCAAGTTCTTTTGCTTTTTTTACATTCTCAGAGTTAGAATCAACCAAAACTACGTGTCGGTTACTTTTATCCAAATATTGGGCAATAATCCTCGATAGTTTACTAGCTCCAATAATAAGAATACCTTCTGATTTTGATAAAAATACACCTAACATTTTAGCCATCAACCTAGCTGTAGTGGCATTGAGCAAAACCGTTCCCAGTACGATCATAAATACCAAAGGAGTAATCAACTCTGCCCCAGGCTCTCCATTCTTAACTAACTTTAACCCAAACAGCGAAGCAATACCCGCAGCAACTATCCCCCTTGGGCCTACCCAACTAATAAATAATTTTTCATTGGTGTTTAGTTTTGAATTAGCAGTGCTTAAAAACACTCCTAACGGCCTTACCACAAAGACCACAGAAGCGAACAATAAAGCTGTTTTCCAATTGTAAAGCGCCTCTAAATCTGCCATATTAATGTTGGCGGATAATAAAATAAACAGTATGGATATCAATAAAACACTTAGTGATTCTTTAAAATATAGTAGTTCTTTTATGTTTGGAAGATTTATATTCCCTAGCACCATTCCCATAACTACTACAGCTAGTAAACCTGATTCATGAGCAAATATATCAGACAGCACAAAAACGCCTAAAACAGAGGCTAAAGAAAACACATTTAGCAAGTAATGGGGTATTAGTTGTCTTTTTATAGCATAACTGAGTCCGTGTGCAAACGTAAAACCAAATGTACTTCCAAAAAGCACAATTTTACCGAATTCTATAAGAGCTGTTTTTGTATAAGTACTCCCTTCGCCAACTATAATAAATTCAAAAACCAATACTGCTACCAAAGCCCCAATAGGATCTATTAAAATACCTTCCCATTTTAAAATAGCTGAAACATCTTTTTTTAAGGGTATATTCCTTAAAATAGGGCTTATCACCGTAGGGCCGGTTACTATAATCAATGATGAAAACAAAAAGGACAACACCCAACTAAGGTTAAAAATATAATGTGCCGCAACACCGGCTCCAAAAAATGTAACAATAGAACCTACGGTTATGAGTTTACTTATGGCCGGGCCAACATTTTTAACTTCTTTGAGTTTTAAGGTAAGGCCTCCTTCAAAAAGGATAATACTAATGGCAAGCGATACGAAATAAAATAAACTTTCTCCCGGAAATAGACCTTCTTCTCCATTCCAAATAGGTTCTATCCATTTTGTGCCATCATGTGAAAGCAATGTAGAAATTGGCCCAACCAACAACCCTATCAAAATCAATGGTAAAATAGCCGGAATTTTAAATCTCCATGCTACCCATTGAGCTATGATTCCCAGAATGATAATGCCGGCAAGTTCTAACATGCTTAAAATTTTGCGTTAAAATACTAATAAAAAATTAACTATAAACAATTAATTTATTATGATACATGTAAGATAAAACAGATATTACCCTTAAAAATTAAATGTTTTGCAAAACTTCGTTTGAGAGCTAGGTTGCGATTATATGATTGGTAAGTATTTTATCTACAATAATTTGAGTATCATCAGGAAACTGAGCTTCCACTCTATCTTCAGATTGCACCCATTGTAACAAGGCACCTATATGATTTTTGTGTAATCTATTCAACACAGTAACCCCCATTTCTTTTAAACTGGCAGCATTGTATGCCTGCTCATATTGCCCTTTCATAGGGATTACCAATAGTTTCTTTTTTAAAAACAAAGCCTCCGCAGGAGTTTCAAAACCTGCACCGCAAATAATACCTTTGCTCCAAGCCATGCTTCTTTCAAAAGATTGATTGCTCTCTACAGGTTTTACAAAAACATTCTTACGCTGATAAGCTTTTTCGCAATGTTTGGAAAAAACTTTCCACTTAACATCTTTTATTTTAGAAAGTACTTTGATAATTTTTTCATCACTATAGGAAGGTAAATAAACCGTGTAATATTTTTTTTCTCTAACAGTTTGTTTTCTTACATCATTTCTAATAACAGCTGGAAAAATAAAATCGTCATAACTTTTAAAATGGAAGCCATATTTTTCCGTACAAGGTGCATAATTCTTTAAGATGAACTTACCAAAACCACTCTTTTTTGTTGGTTTAGGCACTTTTTTTGAAAGCAGTGCACTCTGATGGCTCAATGCTACGCAGTTAGTATTTCTAAAATAACTTGCCCAGGCTGAGATAGGTTCAAAATCATTAATTACCAGATCATATTCATTTACCTTACAGCGCCTGATCTCTTTAAAAACCCTGAAAATATTATTTTTTCTAAGCGTTTGGTAATAGTTTATCCCTCCATTTTTTCCAAAAACAAAACTAATTCCTTTGAATTTATATTTTATCGGATATGGGATGGTAACATCAGACTCCGTGCCACTCACTAAAATATCTACCTGCGCTCTATTCATAAGTGCCGGAATTATTTCTTTTGCCCTACTCAAATGTCCATTCCCTGTTCCTTGAATGGCGTATAAAATCTTCATTAACTGCGCATTAAATTAAAATCAGCCAATAATTCGTTGAAAATTTCTTTATTGGTCTTATCAGTTATATCATTCTCTTCAGGTTCATTTTTGGTGTCTAAATAATGCTCGTCATTAAATTTATAAATAGTCCATTGTTTGCTATTGTATTCCAGTGCTGTAAGGTTCTCAACCCAATCGCCTGAATTCAAATACACAACCCCGCCTCTATTGGTAGCATATGATTTTATTTTAGGTTGGTGAATATGCCCACAAACCACATAATCGTAATTATTTTCTATAGCAATCTCAGCAGCAGTTTGTTCAAAATTATTGATGTATTTAACTGCTGATTTTACGCTATCTTTTATCTTTTTTGACAACGATATCCTCCCTTTTCCAAAGAACTCACTGATACGATTTACAACACTGTTTAACAGAATGAGCATATCATAACCAATAGCCCCAAGTTTCGTTAGCCATTTAGAGTGTTGCATGGTTATATCAAACACATCGCCATGAAAAAACCATGCTTTTTTCCCGTTTAATTTCAGCACAACTTTGTTTACAATCTTAAACTTGTTCATACCAAAATCAACAAATTTTCTCAGCATTTCATCATGGTTTCCGGTTATGTAATAAACCTCTACTCCGTCCGTTATCCAGCCTATTAAATGCTTCAATATTTTCATGTGGGGTTTGGGCCAATAGCTTTTTTTAAACTGCCAAATATCAATAATATCGCCATTTAAAATCACTCGTTTTGGCTCAATACTTTTTAGATATTTTAACAGTTCTTTGGCTTGGCAACCGTAAGTTCCTAAGTGAACGTCAGAAATTACAACCAACTCAATTTTTCTCTTTTCAGCAGAGTTTTTACCCATAGTATGTTTTTGCCGCAAAATACCAACTCAATTTAAAGTTACTGTTTTTGAAAAATTATGTTAAGGTTAATTAATATTGAAAAACAATTGTTTACAATTATTAAAATGTATTTTTAATGTTAATAAATGGTTGTCGTTTATAAAAGCATACTGGTTTTATGAATCGTATTTTTAATTTTGTTAATCTATGAGGGTTGTATTTTTTCTAGTAATACTGATAAGTAATTGGTTGTGTTTCAGCCAAGAAATCTCTACGGAATTTGTTACCAAAATTCCATTAGATGCAGATACATTCGTTGGGGTTGATGATCTTGGAAACATCTATTACCTGCAAAACAACACATTACACAAAAAAGAAGTTGATAAAGTCTATTCTTACACCAATACCTTACTGGGAAAAATAACCAGTGTAGACATTAAAAATCCTCTAAAAATATTGGTGTTCTATCGAGATTTTAATACTATTTTGTTCTTAGACAATAGATTGAATGAACTGACCAATCCTATAAACTTTTTAGAAGAGTCTATTGCTAAAAATATGAATGCTATTTCACTGTCTTCCAACAATAATTTATGGATGTACAGCAGTGATGATAATACGTTGGCATTGTGGAATCATCAATCAAAAAAGACAATTTTTACTTCGCAGCCATTGCAATTCTATAAAGAAAACTTCAAGCCTACATCCATTGTTAGTTCGTATAAAGAAGTCTGTATCTTCAACAATGAAACGGCTCTTTTTTTTAATGAATTTGGGGCGTATATCAATAATATTTCGCTAAACAAAACAGATCAACTTCATTATAATAACAATCAACTTTTTGGTGTTGAAGAAAATACTATTTATCAATATCAAAATGGTTTATCTAAAAAAGTCCGGCTATCTGATAAGGATATTTCCATAAAATCTTTCTATGTAAACAAAGATCATCTTTACATTTTTGACGGATCATCGATTTTTGTCTTTAAGTTCTTAAAAATTTAAGTAAATTTAGACGCTAAAACCTAAACTAAGTATAAAATGCACGTTGCTATTGCCGGAAACATTGGAGCTGGAAAAACAACTTTAACAAAACTATTAGCCAAACATTACAAATGGATGCCTCACTTTGAATCTGTTGAAGAAAACCCTTATCTGGATGATTTTTATGGTGAGATGGAAAGATGGTCTTTCAACCTTCAAATATATTTCTTGAACAGCAGATTTCGCCAGATTTTAGAGATCAGAGAGAGTGGTAAGAATATCATTCAAGATAGAACCATTTATGAAGATGCCCATATCTTTGCACCCAATTTGCATGCTATGGGACTGATGACGAATAGAGATTTTAGTAACTATTCATCGTTATTTGATCTAATGGAAAATTTAGTGGCTCCCCCAGATTTATTAATCTACTTGCGGGCAACCATTCCTACCCTTGTTGGGCAAATCCATAAAAGAGGTAGAGATTATGAAAACTCCATTAGTATTGATTATTTAAGCAGATTAAACGAGCGCTACGAGGCATGGATTTCTACATACACCAAAGGAAAACTTTTAATTGTTGATGTTGATAATTTGGATTTTGTTGATAAACCTGAAGACCTCGGTTCAGTCATCGATAAAATTGATGCTGAAATACACGGATTGTTTTAAACAAAAGATGACTTTACAAAAAAAGCGGCTTTCAGCCGCTTTTTTATTTTATTATGAACTTTTTTATTATTCTTCGTGTTCATTTACTAATGTATCAACTTCATCGCCTTCAGCAGTTTCAACAGTAACTTCTTTTTTACCATTCACCTCTGTAGTGGTAATAACGGTAGCATTCTTTTCGCCATTTTCCTCTTTTACCAATACTCTCATTTCTTTATTTACATCATCTGCTGAAGCAATGTTTTGTGCAACTTCAACTGTTACACCATTTGTTGAATTGTATTCGCTTACAGCTTCATCAGTAATAGCTATACTTGGCGCTATAACCAATGCTACTACAGACATTAATTTTAATAAGATATTCAACGAAGGCCCTGAAGTATCTTTAAATGGATCACCTACAGTATCACCTACAACGGCAGCTTTATGAGCATCGGTTCCTTTTCTTCCTTGTTCTTCGATCATCTTTTTGGCATTATCCCATGCGCCACCTGCATTTGATTGGAAAATAGCCATCAATACACCAGAAGTAGTAACCCCTGCCAACAAGCCCCCTAACATCTCCGCACCACCAATAAATCCTACTAACACAGGAACAGCAATAGCCAATAACCCCGGAAATACCATTTCCTTAATAGATGCATTGGTAGAAATTTCTACACATTTTTCATATTCTGCAACACCATCAGCTTTATCAAAAATAGCTCTATCTTCAGCTGTAGCTTTAGAAAGGTCAGAATTATATTTTCTCATAATTTCCAAAGCACCATGCAATGCAGGTATATCTCTAAACTGACGACGAACCTCTTCGATCATTGCCATAGCAGCACGCCCAACGGCATTCATCGCTAAAGCGGAAAACACAAACGGTAACATACCACCTATTAATAACCCTGCCATAATAACTGGCCTTGAAACATCAATTGCAGTAACATTTGCTGTTTTCATAAAGGCTGAAAATAACGCTAAAGCCGTTAATGCAGCCGAAGCAATAGCAAACCCTTTACCGATAGCCGCAGTTGTATTACCAACAGCATCTAATTTATCAGTTCTTTCTCTTACTTCTTTTGGTAATTCTGCCATTTCAGCAATACCTCCGGCATTATCAGATATAGGACCATAAGCATCTACAGCCAATTGAATTCCTGTATTTGCTAACATACCAACTGCAGCAATTGCAATACCATATAATCCAGCAAAATGATACGAAATAATAATAGAAGCCGCAATTAAAATAATTGGAATAGCTGTTGACATCATACCAACACCTAATCCGGCAATTATATTAGTTGCAGAACCTGTATTAGATTGTTTTACAATAGATGATACCGGTTTTGTACCAGTACCTGTATAATATTCAGTAACTTTTCCAACAAAGAAACCTGCTATTAATCCAGCCAATGTAGCATAAAAAACACCCAAAGCTCCATGCTCTAACCCAGTAGTTCCTTCAGGAATCATAGCCATGATGATAAAATATGAAGCTACTATCATTAAAAATCCTGAGCCGAACTCTCCTAAATTCAATGCTTTGTGAGGGCTACCACCTTCTTTTACCTTTACAAAAAATGTCCCTACAATAGACATAATAATACCTACAGCAGCCAACACTAATGGTAAATATACCGCTCCAAGTCCATCATAATCCGGAGTTACAATAAGTGCACCTAATACCATGGTACCAATAATAGACCCAACATACGATTCAAAAAGGTCAGCGCCCATTCCTGCAACATCACCTACGTTATCTCCCACATTATCTGCAATTGTAGCCGGATTTAATGGATGGTCTTCCGGAATACCCGCTTCTACTTTTCCTACTAAATCAGCCCCAACATCAGCAGCTTTGGTATAAA
>JAGQYU010000238.1 GCA_020435885.1 Flavobacteriaceae bacterium | reverse complement strand
ACCAGCTGAGCTATGGGACCTGAAATTTTGGAGTGCAATATTACCAAATATTTGAATTCTGCACAATATTTATTTGAGAAAGATTTATTTTTTAAATTTTTCTTGCCATTAATTGACCTGCCAACATTTTTAAAACTTCCTTTTTATGATCATCTAACTGTAAACATTCAATATTGGCAATTGCTAAATCTGTATATCTTTTTACCTCTTTTTCAATAAGTTGAGGGATGTTGTATTTCTTAAAAATAGAAACTACAACTTCAACTTTATTATCGTTCTCTACTTTACTTTGATAAAGGTTTATCAATTTATCTTTATCATTTTTATCAGCTAATTCTAATGCCTTTAAATAGAGTATAGTTTTTTTATTTTCTTTAATATCTCCTGCTTTTTGTTTACCAAAATCTTCTTCACTAAATACATCTAAATAATCATCTTGTAGTTGAAATGCTAATCCTAAATTGATGCCAAATTGATAAATATTTTCCTGATCTTTTTTATCAGCAGCAGCTATCATAGCTCCAAATTTTAATGAAGTTGCGACTAAAACTGCCGTTTTCAACCGAATCATATTAATATATTCATCTACGGAGACATTATTGCTAGTTTCAAAATCAAAATCATATTGTTGCCCTTCGCAAACTTCTAAAGCGGTTTTATTAAATAATGTAGAAAGAGATTTATACAAATTACCTTCATAATTTTCCAATAACTGATTTGCCAACACCAACATGGCGTCTCCTGATAAAATGCCTGCATTGACGCTCCATTTCTGATGAACGGTTTCTTTACCTCTTCTTAAAGGCGCTTCATCCATAATATCATCATGGATCAAAGAAAAATTGTGAAACATTTCTATAGCCAAAGATGCGTCTAGCGCTTTATTTACATCACCTCCAAAAAGATCACAACTAAGCAGGGTTAAAATGGGTCGCAATCTTTTTCCGCCAAGGTTAAGAATATAATGTATAGGTTCATAAAGATTTTTAGGTTCTCTTTCAGTATTTATATTACTTTCCAGATAATCTATAAATAACACCTTATACCTATTTACTTCAGTCATTTAATATATTTTTTGTAAAAATAACCAATAACGCCAACTTTATATGCTAAGTCAAAAAAATATTCAATGTTAAATAATTGTAAAAACTTTGGAAACTTTTTTTGTTTTTAAAGTTTCCTTTATATATTTGCGCCCTGAATTATGAAAGAACAAATTATACAAAAAGCGAGAGAACTGTTTTTAACCCTTGGTGTTAAAAGTGTAACCATGGATGATATAGCCAACAGAATGGGCATATCTAAAAAAACCATTTATGTGCATTTTGAAAATAAAACCAAGTTGGTAGAAAGAGTGACCTTCCATGTGTTTAATCAAATTTCTAAAGGAATTGATTGCATATGCAACAAAAGTAATAACCCTATTGAGGAGTTATATCAAATTAAGGATTTTGTGATGGTACACTTAAATGATGAAAAATCATCACCACATTATCAATTGCAGAAATACTATCCAAAAATATACGCATCACTCATCAAAAAACAATTTGAAGTAACACACGATTGTGCTAAAGAAAACCTCCTTAGAGGCATTTCTCAAGGGTATTTTAGAGAGAATATAGATGTAGAATTTATCTCAAGATTATATTTTAGTTGTTTATCGATTGTTAAAAATAATGAGGTATTTCCAGAAGAAAATTTTTCCGTTAAAATGCTCATGGAAAATTATTTAGAATACCATGTAAGGGGAATATGTACTCCTAAAGGAATAAAAGTTTTAGAAAAAATTATCAACAAGAATAAAGATTAATTATATGATTAAAAAACACATACTAACTCTCCTCTTATTAATTACTTATGGTTGGGCTTTCTCTCAAGAAACTACTAAAAGTTTTTCGTTAGACGAAGCCATTGAATATGCTTTAGAGCACAATTATAAGGTAATTAATGCTAAAAGAGAAATTGAAGCTGCTAAAAAACAAAAGTGGGAAACCACAGCTACAGGTCTGCCACAGATCAATGCTTCTATAGAGTATCAGAACTTTCTTAAACTGCCAGTAACCTTATTACCTGCTGCTGCCTTTGACAATACTGAAGCTATTATAAATACAGTTGAGGATTATTTTGGGTTAACGCCTACCAGCTCTCCTGATCCTATAGAAGGTTTTATTCCTATATCGTTTGGAACAAAGCAAAATATGAATGCTACTGCAACGCTAAGCCAATTAATTTTTGATGGCTCGTATTTGGTTGGATTACAATCTGCAAAAGTTTTTATTGAAATTTCAAAAAATGCTAAAGTAAAAACTGATCAGGAAATTAAAAAGCTAGTGATTGATGCGTACGGAAATGTATTATTGACCGAAGAAAGTATTGAAATATTAAAAGGGAATGAATCTACACTACTAAAGAATTTAGAGGATACCAAAAAAACATATGAAAATGGTTTAGCTGAAGAAGAAAGTGTAGAACAACTTCAAATAACATTATTAGGAGTTCAAAGCAATTTGAAAAATATGGAACGCTTAAAAAGCATTTCGTATAAAATGTTAAATACCGTTTTGGGGATTGATATTACTGAAAAAATAATATTGAATGATAATCTCGAAACACTTACCACACAAAACATTGATCTAGGATTATTCAATACTCCATTAAATTTAGAAAGCAATATTGATTTTAAAATTGCTAAAAACAATGAACGTTCTAAAGAGCTACTTTTTAAATACGAAAAGAGTAAGGCGCTACCAAACATTACTGCTTTCTTAAATGGTGGTTATACTGGCAATAGCGATTCTTTCTCCTTTTTAGAAAAAGATCAGCGGTGGTTTGGTTCTTCTATTGTTGGAGTTAGTTTAAACGTTCCCGTTTTTAGTTCGTTGGGAAGATCAGCAAAAACACAACGTGCCAAAATAAATTTTGAACAAGCAAAAACCGAACTCACCGAAATTGAGCAACAATTAAAGTTACAGGCTGAAACTGCCAAAAGTAACTATCAATTTGCCATAGAACAATACCAAACTTCTAAAGATAATTTAGAATTGGCCAGACGAATTGAAAAGAAAAATCAAATAAAATTTACTGAAGGGATAGGTACAAGCTTTGAGCTAAGACAAGCCCAATTACAACTTTACAGCTCTCAACAGGAATATCTCAAAGCGATGTTAGAGGTCATCAATAAAAAAGCAACATTAGAAATCATTTTAGATAACGTAATAATCGAATAATTATACTTTCAAAAACTCATGAAAAGAATACTAATATTTACCATACCTTTTGCACTTCTCATCTCCTGCGGAAAAAAAGAAGTGACTGACAACCTAACAGATCTTAAGAACGAAAAGAGCAAAATAATTGCTCAGATAGATAGTTTAAACAATGCTTTGAACATTGTTGAAACCAAATTATCTAAACTTGACAGTTCTAAAAAAGTTCAGTTGGTGACCGCACTTCCTGCTAAAAAAGACATTTTTAAACATTATGTTGAAATCCAAGGAATTGTAAAATCTGATAAGAATATTGAATTGAGGCCAGAATTGGGCGGAACTATTAAAGCCATTTATGTAAAAGAGGGTCAACAAGTAGCTGCCGGGCAATTATTGGTTCAGTTAGATGATTCTTCATTGCAAAACAGTATAGCTGAACTTAACACACAGTTAGAACTTGCAAAAACCACTTTTGATAGGCAAGAAAGGCTTTGGAACCAAAAAATAGGTTCTGAAATGCAATATTTACAAGCTAAAACTCAAAAAGAAAGTTTAGAAAACAACTTAGCCACATTAAGAACACAAGCCCGAAAAATGAAAATTATTGCTCCTTTTAGCGGTGTGGTAGATGAAATTTTCCCTAAAACAGGCGAACTTACTAGCCCTCAAACAGCTGTTGTAAGGCTGATAAATTTAGACAAGATGTATGTAGAAGCAGAGGTGACAGAAGCCTATCTTCCAATTATACAAAAAGGAACTGAAGCGATTATAAACTTCCCTTCTATCAATAAAGAAATTACTTCTAAAATATCTCAGGTTAGCAATTATATCAATCCTGAAAATAGAAGTTTTAAAGTTAGGATAGATATTTCCAACAAAGACAAACTGATAAAGCCTAATTTATTGGCAGACCTTAAATTGCTTGATTTTTCATCAGAGGGTATTATTGTTCCGTCTATATTGGTTCAGCAAGATCAAAACGGAGATGATTATGTTTTTATTATCAATCAAAAAGATAATGAAAATATAGTTTCTAAAAAACTGATCAAAGCTGGAAATGAATACGCTCAGCAAATCTTTGTAAGCGAAGGACTAACTGCTGAAGATACACTTGTTAATTCCGGTGTCAGACTGGTAAAAGCCGGCGATATTGTAAAAATCAATAATTAATATTACCTGCAACAATGAGTAGAGTATTAAAAGAATTTAAACTTTCAACATGGTCTATTTATAATAAAATGACTGTGTTTGTATTAATTGCAATGATTTTTATTGCAGGGATTGTTTCTTACACTAGTATGCCTCGTGAGTCGTTTCCTGAAATCGTTGTACCAGAAATCTATATTGCCACTCCCTATCCGGGCAATTCGGCTCTAGATATAGAAAAACTGATAACCAGACCCTTAGAGAAAGAGATCAACGGTATTTCAGGAGTTGATGAAATAGTTTCTACTTCTATCGAAGGATTTTCTTCCATACAAGTAAAATTTGATTTCAGTATAACTCCAACCGAAGCATTACGCAAAGTAAAAGATAAGGTAGATGCCGCTATGTCTGATAAGGACTTCCCTAAAGACTTACCTGCTGATCCAACAGTTCAAGAACTGAATTTTGCAGAATTAATGCCTATTATGAATATCAACCTTTCGGGAGATTTTTCATTGGATCAACTAAAAGATTTCGGAGAATATCTTGAAGATGAGATAGAAAAAGTGCCTGAAATCTCTAAAGTGGATATTAGAGGTATTCAAGATAAAGAGATAGAGATCAGTGTTGATCTTTATAAAATGCAGATATCTAAGATCAGTTTTAATGATATTGCCACAGCCATTCAAAATGAAAATATGACAGTTAGTGGTGGTGATCTTCTTGAAAACGGATTGAGAAGAAATGTTAGAATTATTGGTGAATTCAAATCTGCCAAGGAAGTAGAAGATGTTATTGTAAAGCAAGAGGAAGGGAACATTGTTTACCTAAGAGATATTGCTGTTGTAAGTTTTAAAGAACAAGAAAAAGAAAGCTACGCCCGTGAATTTTCTGAAAGTGTAGTGATGTTAGACGTAACTAAACGAGGTGGTGAAAACCTCATCAACGCATCTACACAGATTGATAAGATCATTGAAAAAGCAAAAGAGAATTATTTCCCTTCAAACCTTTATATCTCTAAAACCAATGATCAAACCAACGACACTAAAACTATGGTGGCCGATCTGGAAAATAGTATCATTCTAGGGATTATTTTGGTTGTTTTGGTGCTGTTATTCTTCTTAGGAATTAGAAACGCTCTGTTTGTAGGGATAGCCATACCCATGTCTATGTTCATATCCTTTATCATTTTAGGTGCACTTGGCGTAACATTGAACATGATGGTATTATTTTCATTAGTATTAGCCTTAGGTATGTTGGTTGATAATGGTATTGTGGTTGTTGAAAATATTTACCGATTACTCGATGAGGGCTATTCAAAGAAAGATGCTGCAAAATATGGTGTTGGCGAAGTTGCATGGCCTATTATCGCATCTACAGCTACAACACTAGCTGCCTTTTTACCACTAGCATTTTGGCCGGGCATGATGGGTGAATTTATGCGTTTCTTACCAATTACTTTAATAATTGTATTAGGTTCTTCATTATTTGTTGCATTGGTTATCAACCCTATGCTAACATCTGTCTATATGAAGATCAAAGAAGATGAAGTTAATTTTAAACGAATACTTTTATACAGTATTATTTTAGTAGTTGTAGGGTTAATTTTTGTTTTTGGAGGTATAACAGCTAAAGCAAAACCACTAAATGCAATTGGCCTATTATTAATTTTTGCCGGAATTTTAAGAGTTGCCAACACAAAACTCCTTTCACCGGCAACAGCATGGTTTCAAACAAAGTTCTTACCAAGGTTAGAAAATTTATATGAAAGAAACTTGAAATTTGCTCTTTCGGGATTCCGTCCTTGGCTATTTTTTGCAGGCACTTTTCTCTTACTCATCATGTCTTTTATCCTATTTGTCATTTTTCCTCCCAAAGTATTATTCTTTCCGGAAACACCTCCAAAACAAGTATATGTATATTTAGAATATCCTATTGGAACAGATATTGAAGTAACCAATAAAACTTCTAAAGAGATTGAAGATAAAATTCAGGAGCATCTAACAAAGTATGAAAAAGATGGTTCTAACTTCTTAATTACTTCCGTTATTGGTCAAGTTGGTGAAGGAACCAGTGATCCTAACCAAGGTCAGCAAGGTGGAACAACTCCCAATAAAGCCAGAATTACCGTCGATTTTGTAAAATTTATTGATAGACAGGGTGTTAACACCAACGATGTGCTGATAGATATAAGAGAATTGCTTCATGGTTTTCCGGGAGTTAAAATTACGGTAGACAGGCCACAGGATGGTCCTCCTGCAGGTGCCCCTGTAAATATTGAAGTTGCCGGAGACGATTATGAACAGATATTAAATACTGCTGAAGATCTTAGACAATTCATCAACAATGCTAACATCTTAGGTATTGAAGAGTTGAAACTGGATGTTGAGCAAGGCAAACCTGAACTGCCAGTAATTATTGACAGACAAAAAGC
Organism: Flavobacteriaceae bacterium; assembly: GCA_020435885.1. Classification (GTDB taxonomy): domain Bacteria; phylum Bacteroidota; class Bacteroidia; order Flavobacteriales; family Flavobacteriaceae; genus Aureibaculum. The sequence goes on along the minus strand of JAGQYU010000238.1, from coordinate 5,806 downwards.
TAGAAGGCTTAACGTTTCTACCGGGCAAATTGCCGATGCTTTAAGAACATCATTGTTTGGTAAAGAAGTTTCTACTTTTAAGGATGGTGAGGATGATTACCCTATCAATATACGTTTGATGGATAAATACAGATATAACAAAGAGGCCCTGATGAACCAGAAGATTACATTTAGAGACCAATCTAATGGCAAGATTGTGCAAGTACCTATATCTGCCATTTCAGAAACGGAAACCTCTTCTACTTTCAGTGCAGTAAAAAGGAAAGACCTTAATAGAGTTATTACTATTTTCTCCAATGTACTTGAAAATTATAATGCTACTGAGATTAATGATCAAATTAAAAAAGCACTGGAAAATTATCACTTGCCAAAAGACATAAGCATATCCTTTACAGGCGAGCAAGAGCAACAAGCAGAAGAAATGGCCTTTTTAAGCAAAGCACTGATGATTGCCGTTTTTCTAATCTTTTTAATTTTAGTTGGGCAATTTAATTCAACCTCAACGCCAATTATCATTTCACTATCAGTATTATTGAGTTTGATAGGTGTACTACTAGGCTTAATTATTTTTAGAATGGAATTTGTAATTATGATGACGATGATAGGTATTATATCCTTGGCAGGTATTGTCGTTAACAATGCCATTGTATTGATAGATTATACCAATCTTATTATGGAACGTAAAAGGCTGGAGTTAGGCTTAGCTGAAGGTGCTTTAACCAAAGAACTAATCTACGAAAGTATTGTTGAAGGCGGTAAAACGCGTCTAAGACCTGTATTATTGACAGCAATTACTACTGTATTAGGATTGTTACCCTTGGCGATAGGTATCAACATAAACTTCATGACTCTCTTTACTGAATTTGATCCTCAATTCTATATTGGTGGTGAAAATGTAGCTTTCTGGGGGCCAATGTCTTGGACTATCATTTTCGGGTTAACCTTTGCTACTTTCTTAACATTAATTATTGTACCCATAATGTTCAATATTATGTTAAAAATGAAGTTTTGGATAGCCGACAAAAAAGCTGCCAAAGCATCATAACTTTTCTAGGATTCTGGTTTTCTTAAAACCAGAATCCTACATTAAAGAACCAAAAATTCTTGCTTGTATCTGGTGACCATGTATATTTTACTTCAATAGGGCCTATAGGCGATTTAAACCCATACCCAATACCATAACCCAGTTTAGAATCTTCAAAAATTCTTCCTTCATTGAAAATATCATCCGTTAATCTGGCAACATTAGCTGTAACTGAAGCAAACTGATTTTTAAAAGGTTCGTACCTAAATGTTAGTGCAGATTTTAAATACGCTCTTTCACTAAGATCTGCCACATCATATCCATAAAAACTTGAGAAATTATTTATAAAATTTCTATTGTTTCCGCCAAGAAAATAATCAAAAACTCTAGGACTGGTACCAATAGTAATTCCGGCTTCAGAAACAAACTCAGTTGTAAATCTGTTAAAAGAAATTGCCGTACTGATCTTTCCCTTTAATTGTGAAAAAGGATCAAAATCATCTACAGACAATACAGATTCTTTATTTGAAGTTGCAACTAAATATGTTTTATAGTCTGCAAAAAGATACAATCCTTTTTTAGGGAAATCCTTATCGTCTTGTGTGTCCAAAATCAAACTGGCAAATAAATTTAAGTAATGTGTATTATCAATATATTCATTGAACGAATCATCTTCAATTATCTTCTCGTAATATATATTCATATGTTTTTCTTCAGCCCCTAACTTCAATGCCAGATCTCTGTTAAAAGCTGTTTGAATAAAAGCCTGAACAGTAAAATCGTTATAATCAAGTGGTATTTTACTCACACCCAAACTTGCATCAACATTCGGATCAACCGAACCTGCAAAAAATGGTTTTTTAAAACTGTTATATCTGGCCTTTATTCCATAACTCCAATGGAAACCATTATCAATAAAATAATCCAGATTAAATCTGATATTATCACCAAGAATTATATCAGCTGAGAATACATCATTATCAAAAATGGCATGTTTTGATGTAAAATTGACTAACGCTGCAGTTTTGTAGAGATCATCATAATGAATTCCGAATTGTAAAAACGAAGAGATTTCTTGTTCCCTAATATTCATCGATAACTCAAGCTCATTATCAGGATGATGAATGAACTTATATTGTATATTTCTGAAATTGCCTGTGGCGGAAAGATTGTTTATACCTTCGTTAAACTTCTTATACGTTAACGGTTTTAAATCTTTTAAGTTTAATTTAGAAAGCACATATTCATCCGTGTAGTGTTTTAGTCCGGTAATATTTACTTTTTTGATGTGTAACTCTTCAGCAATAGCATTTCTTTTGATCTCCTTTTTGGGATTTAAGGATTGCTGTTCGGCAATTTTTTTTAATAAACTTAGCTGAGATTTAGCTGCTTCTTCACCTTTATCAATTATCTGTCTGGCAAGGTCAAAAGAAACAACCGTAAACTCGCTTATATCCGGGTGAATGTATAAATCTGTATCTCTTCTTTTTTGTTCAAGATCGTCATACATCTGAAAATTAACTATTTGCATGATGATTTTCGGAGCAGTATTCAATTGATTTTTATCGTCTAACCTGTCTTGTACATCTACACCTATAACAATATCAACTCCCTTTTGTTTCATTATATCCACCGGAAAATTATTCATTACTCCGCCGTCTGTTAACAATTTACTATCAATTTCTACGGGGTCTAATAATGTTGGGAACGAACCACTTGCCCTTACTGCTTCCGGCAGATAACCTTTATCCAATACTTCACTTTTTCCGGTTTCAAGGTTTGTGGCCATACAAAAGAAAGGTATCGGTAATTCAGAAAAATCCGATACACCATGTACATGCTCGGTTAGTTTTGATAATAAATTTGATACATTTTGTCCTTTTGATACCGCTAAAGGCAAAGTCAACACTTTATTTTTAAAAGGAAGTGTTAGTGCATATTTTTCAGTATTTTCTTTTTGATAAATAGATTTTGAACGGCGTGGCAATTCGTCTTGCATCAATTCATCATAGTTAAAAGAAAGTATAATAGAATCCAGTTCTTTTGCACTATACCCTGATGCATATAAAGAGCCCACAATAGCGCCCATGCTGGTACCGCCAATATGGTCAATTCTAACTCCGGCTTCTTCCAGAACTTTCAACACCCCTACATGAGCAAAGCCTTTGGCACCACCTCCACTCAGTACCAAACCTACCTTAATATCTTTTGAAGCAGTGCTATCTTGCTGTGAAAAAGCGAAAATAACCTGTAATAGAAATAATAGAAAGACTCCTCTTTTAATCATAAAGCCCAGCTATTTAGTATTATAATAATCATAAATTATACCTGCTCTAGCATTACCGATAACATTTTCTAGCTCCTCTTTTGATGCTTTAGACACTCTTTTAACCGATTTAAAATGTTTTAATAACGTTACAACGGTTTGTTCTCCAATCCCTGAAATTTGCTCCAACTCAGTCTCAATGGCAGTTTTGCTTCTTTTACTTCTGTGAAAAGTAATGGCAAATCTGTGTGCTTCATTTCTTAGTTGTTGGATTATCTTCAGGCTTTCAGATTTTTTATCTAAATATAGTGGAATAGAATCATTTGGATAATAAATTTCCTCCAGTCTTTTTGCAATTCCGATAATCGCTATTTTATTGCGCAGACCCAACACATCAATACTTTTTAATGCAGAAGATAATTGTCCTTTACCACCATCAATCACAATTAATTGCGGCAAATCCTGCCCCTCATCTAATAATCTTTTATACCTTCTATGTACCACCTCTTCCATGGAAGAAAAATCATTAGGACCTACTACGGTTTTTATAGTAAACTTTCTATAGTCTTTTTTACTAGGCTTTCCATCTTTAAATACAACGCAAGCAGCAACTGGGTTTGTCCCTTGTATATTTGAATTATCAAAACACTCTATATGGCGAGGTTCTGCTTGTAACCTCAAGTCTTTCTTCATCTGCTCCATAATCCTGTTAACGTGCCTATCTGGGTCAACAATTTTCATTTGTTTAAATCGTTCTTGCCTGTAATATTTTGCATTTCGCAACGAGAGATCAACAATATGCTTTTTATCACCAATTTTAGGGACTGTAACTTTAATATCCTCGCCTAAATCCACTTTAAAAGGCACATAAATTTCTTTAGATTGTGAGTTAAATCGCTGTCTTATCTCTATAATGGCGATTTCTAACAGATCCTTATCTGTTTCATCCAGCTTTTTCTTTATTTCTGCTGTATGCGATTGAATAATAGCACCATTAATTACTTTAAAGAAATTTATATACGCATAACTTTCGTCCGAAATAATTGAGAAAACATCCACATTAGTGATGCTTGGATTTACCACAGTAGATTTAGCTTGGTAATTTGCTAACAGGTCTATTTTCTCTTTTATTTTCTGAGCTTCTTCAAACTCCATGTTTGCAGCAAAGTGATGCATCAACTCTTCAAAAGTTTGCAATGATTCTTTAAAATTACCTTTAATGATATTTCGGATGGATTTAATATCATTTAAATATTCTTCTTCTTTTTGAAGCCCTTCACAGGCTCCTTTACAGTTTTTAATATGGTATTCTAAACAAACCTTGTAGTTTTTTATTTCGATTTTATCAGAAGAAAGATCATACACACAAGTCCTTAACGGATACAATTCTTTGATAAGTGAAAGTAACGCTTTTGCAGTCCTAACTGAAGTATAAGGTCCGTAATATTCCGATCCATCTTTACTAATATTTCTAGTAAGAAAAACCCTTGGAAAAGGTTCATTTTTTATACAAATCCACGGATAGCTTTTATCATCTTTCAGCATTACATTATACCGGGGTTGATATTTTTTAATGAGGTTGTTCTCTAATAATAAAGCATCTGTTTCCGTATTTACTACAATATGCTTTATGGAAGCTATTTTCTTAACAAGCACTCTTGTCTTACCATATTCATGGTTTTTAGTAAAGTAAGAGCTTACTCTTTTTTTTAGATCTTTTGCTTTGCCAACATATAGAATTGTGCCTTCTTTATCAAAATACTGATACACCCCGGGCTCATGGGGCAAGGTCTTTAATTGCAATTCTAATGTATTATTGGCCATGTAGCGAAGTTAAGGAATTTAACTTCACTTTAAAACCTACGATCTTTGTTTTTCGTAATGTTGAACCACCACCGGAGGTACAATATTCTCAGCAGGTTCAGAGAATTCTTTTTTAGGGAATGCCTTTTTGTTAAAGAATAATAAGATACATACTCCCGTAGTAATGGAAGCATCTGCTACATTAAACACGTATTGGAAAAAAGTAAAACTTCTATCTACAAACAATGAAACATTCTTACCTCCCAAAAAAGGCAACCAATCCGGCCAATTGAAATTAATCTCCGGAACCCATGAAGGCAATTGCGCATTTTCTATAATAGGGAAAAAGAACATATCCACTACCTTTCCATGAAACAGCGAAGAATATCCGCCTTCTTCCGGTAAAAAAGTAGCTATTTGATTATGGCTATCACTAAACAATACACCATAAAATACAGAATCAAAAATATTACCCAAAGCTCCGGCAAATATCAAAGCTATAGATATGATAAGTATTTTAGGTGAATTCTTCTTTACAGCACTATACAACCAGTAACCAATTCCTGTAATGGCCACCAACCGAAAAACAGTTAAAAATAATTTACCATTTTTACCGCCGAATTCAGTTCCCCAAGCCATTCCGTTGTTTTCAATAAAGTGAATCTTAAACCAATCTAATCCGAGTACTTTAAATTCATCTCCCAACTCAAAAT
>JAGQYU010000237.1 GCA_020435885.1 Flavobacteriaceae bacterium | reverse complement strand
AAATAAAAGACCATATCATTTATTATTATTGTTGGCCAGACGATGATGAAAGTGAATTGAATAAAAAGATTGATGAAATTTTGGCATATGCATCTGGTAACGATACTCAAAAAAAAGAAAACCGTGAGAGGCTCATCAATTTCTTCAAATCATTTTTCCACACTAAACCTCTTACATGGAGCTTCTTTAAATATTCTATTCACGAACTAATCATTTACAAAACAATTAGTTACACTAACATTTCACTTTTAACCTCCCTTCCACCTCCAAAAGTGATATAGATTACTTCATATTATTTTAATCTGCTTTTTATCAAAATTGCAGGTTTGACTTTTTTATTATTCTCGAATAATCTCTAAATGAAAAATATATTAATATTTGGATTATGGTTTGGCACTATTATCACATCCATTGCACAGACCATAACTATTAAAGATGTTGAAACTAATTTAGCCCTCGAAGGCGTTGTGATACTCAGCGAAAAACCGAAAGTATCGTTGATAACTAATTCGCAAGGGCAAGCTGATATAACTGCTTTCAAAAAAGCCAAAACCATTCAAATCCACTCACTCGGGTTTAAAACTCTATTTAAAAGTTTTGATGAAATTGAAAGTGACAATTTTCAATTATTTCTAGAACCTATGAGCATGGATTTGGATGAGGTAGTAATATCTGCCACTCGTTGGCGCCAAACTACCGGCAATATTCCTTCTAAAGTTATTTCAATCTCACCAAAGGAGATCATATTACAAAACCCTCAAACCGCTGCTGATCTTTTAGGGGTTTCCGGAAAGGTATTTATTCAAAAAAGCCAACAAGGAGGGGGTAGCCCCATGATTCGTGGTTTTGCCACTAATCGATTACTATATACTGTTGACGGTGTGCGTATGAATACAGCTATTTTTAGAGGCGGAAACCTACAAAATGTTATCAGTTTAGACCCTTTTGCCACTGAAAACACCGAAGTACTTTTCGGTCCCGGCTCTGTGATTTATGGTAGTGATGCTATTGGTGGCGTAATGAGTTTCCAAACCCTTACACCTCAATTATCTCTCAATGATAAAACGTTGCTTACCGGAAAGGCCGTTACAAGATATTCCTCTGCTAATAATGAAAAAACAGGGCATCTTGATGTTAATATAGGATGGAAAAAATGGGCTTTAGTAACCAGTTTCAGCTCTTGGGATTATGACCATTTAAAACAAGGCAGCCACGGCCCTAATAATTATATAAAAGATTACCATGTTGAAAGGCAAAATGGTGAAGATGTAGTCATTTCGCAAAACGATCCTCTTTTTCAAGTTCCAACTGCTTATTCTCAAATAAACGTAATGCAAAAAGTGCGTTTTGTACCCAATAAGAATTGGGATCTGCAATATGGTTTTCATTACTCTGAAACTTCCCCTTACGGGAGATATGATCGCCATAACAGAACAAGAAACGGTTTACCACGATATGCCGAGTGGAATTATGGCCCTCAAAAATGGATGATGAACAATCTATCATTCCATCATACTAAAAGCAATACTATATATGATCAGGTAACATTGCGTTTGGCGCTACAAACTTTTGAAGAAAGTAGAATTGACCGCTCTTTGAACAGTACGGAACGTAATACCCAACTAGAAAAAGTAGATGCTTATTCCATTAATTTAGATATGGTCAAATCCATTCACTCAAAAAATACACTTTATTACGGACTTGAATATATATTGAATGATGTTGACTCTAAAGGTAAATTAACTAATATTAATGATAAAACAAGTATTACTGGGCCTTCTCGTTACCCAATGGCTACGTGGAATTCTTTAGCAGCATATATTAACAATGAATTTAGAGTTTCTGAAAAATTCACCCTTCAAGGAGGATTACGATATAATCAATATATTTTTGATGCCGATTTTGAAAACAATCTGGACTTCTATCCTTTCCCTTTCAACAAAGCAACCATTAATGACGGGGCTTTAACAGGAAATATTGGGGCAGTGTATAAACCTACCAACAGTTGGGCTATACGTGCAAATGTTGGAACAGCGTTTAGATCACCCAATGTTGATGACATAGGAAAAATATTTGACTCTGAACCCGGGGCAGTAACGGTTCCTAACCCTAACCTTAAGGCAGAATATGCTTATAACTTTGATCTTGGTATTGCCAAAATATTCAAAAATACTGTGAAGATAGATCTAACAGGATATTACACTATTCTAAAAAATGCATTGGTTAGAAGAGATTTTCTAGTAAATGGGCAAGATAGTATCATGTACGATGGCATATTAAGTAAAGTACAGGCCATTCAAAATGCAGCCTCTGCCCATGTATATGGTCTACAGGCCGGAGTTGAAGTTAAATTATCTACAGGTTTTAATTTTTCTTCAGATATTAATTATCAATATGGAGAAGAAGAGTTAGATGATGGCTCTACCAGCCCTTCAAGACATGCTTCACCTCTGTTTGGAGTGAGTAGATTAACTTATCGATCTGATAAATTAAAACTGGAGGCCTACACTACTTTTCAAGGAGAACGAAGTTTTGAGGATTTGGCTTTGGAAGAACAAAGCAAAGACGAGATCTATGCAAAAGATGCCAACGGCAACAATTATTCGCCTTCATGGTATACATTAAATGTAAAGGCTATGTACAACCTCAGCGATATGTTTAGTATTAGTTCTGGTATTGAAAATATTACCGACCAACGATACAGGCCTTATAGCTCAGGAATTTCTGGTGCAGGGCGCAATTTTATACTTTCGCTAAAAGCTGAATTTTAAAAAGATTTATAAAAAAAGCCTTTGTGATTCACAAAGGCTTTTAAATTTTTATTCAGCAATTAAAATGTGATACTGCCAAGGCTCCAGATCGATTTCTTCATCAGATTTCAACATAACTTTTTCATCTGACAAATAATCAACAAAGCTACCTGAACTCTCAACAACAGCTTCAACAGGTTCTGCTGATAAATTAGCTATAAAAACAACTTTTTTACCATCTTTAGAACGTTCAAAAGCTAAAATTTTAGCATCATCATTGGTAGCCAACCTTTTGTAAATCGCAGCTTGTTTACCTCCGTTTACAGCCATATTTTCATTCTTCAATGCTCCTAATTTCTTTAACAGATCAAAATAGGCACTCTTAGCTTTAGGAATGGAGTCTTTTTCAAAAAACTTTAACCTGTGTGAAAGGTCATACTCTTGCCCGCTGTAAATTAAAGGCATGCCAGGCATAGTGTAGATAAGTGCTGTAAAAACCTCTTTATTATTTGGCATGCGTTCTTTCAATGTGCCTGCCCATGAATTTTCGTCATGGTTTGTTAAAAAGTTCATATTGATGTCATCAGCTTCTAAAACCGTATCAATCTTAACCATATATTCATCAAAGGTTTTTACTGTTCTACTACCTTTTGCTATGTCATTCAAAATATGATGCAGCTCCCATCCATAATGCATATCAAAAGCATTAGCTCCTTTTAAAAGTTCTTTTTTTTCAGCTTCAGCTAGCATAAATACAGGTTTAACTTTATTCATTTCCGCTATAGCGGTATTGAAAAAATCAACGGGAACAGAGTGCGCTACATCCATTCTAAAACCATCAATATCAGCAGTATCAATCCAATATTTCATATCATTGATCATTTCTTTTCGCATTTCCGGATTATCATAATTCAAATCGGCCGTGTCTGTCCATCCCCATGATTCTCCTGTTTCAGGATTTACCGGATCTATGATCTCTCCTTTTTCATTTTGCGTATAAAAATCAGGATGTGCAGTTATCCAAGGATGATCCCAACCTGTGTGATTTGGCACCCAATCAATAATTACATAAATACCATTTTGATGAGCTGTTTTTACTAAATTTTTAAAATCATCCAAATTGCCAAATTCAGGATTAACAGCCTTATAATCAGAAACTGAGTAGTAGCTTCCTAAGTATTTTTTGCGCTCATTTTCATCCTCGATTTCACTGGTAAATTTATCTCCTGCAGCTTTTCTTTTTATTTCAGAAATAGGATTGATGGGCATTACCCAAATGATCTTTACACCTAATTCCTTCAATACAGGAATATCTTTGGTAAAAGCACTGAAAGTTCCTTCAGGTGAGTACTGACGAATGTTTGCCTCATAGATAACAGCATTTTCGGACAATGCTGCCGAAACAGGAGAAATTACTTCGTTGGTTGTTTCATCCGTTTTTTCTTCGGCCTTTTTTTCCTCTTTACATGCTATTAAAAGAGTAAATAGTAAAATTATAGATAGGATTTTTTTCATAATATATATTAATTAATAG
>JAGQYU010000236.1 GCA_020435885.1 Flavobacteriaceae bacterium | reverse complement strand
TTGTATTTAACTAACCATTCTTCCAGTTTTTCAACCGGTATCAACACAACTTCCGAATCGGTCTCTGCCACACCTCTTACCTTGCTTTTAGAACTGTTAAACCCTCCTCCAAAAGTGATGGTACAAGTATCTCCTCGTTCTAAAAAATAAAGTGCAATTTCATCACCATCATCATCTTCTCTGCTAATTTTAATGGCTCCGGTAAGGATAAGCGGTATTTTATCAAATTTATCACCAAGATCAAGCATCATTTCATTTTCCTTGAACTTTTTATATGTCCCTACTTTTATAATCTCGCTGATTAATTCATCTTCAAATACAACACTAAAATATTCTTTCAATTTTTCTTCTAACATGTTTCCTTATAGTTTAAACTTCGGCACAATTTAATTGTTTTTTATAAAATTAGACGTAAATGATTGAATATAATTTCAGTTGCACCAATATTCTCTAAAATATATTTTCTTGATAATTCTCCTTTTTCTGTCCTTTCTTTTTTGTTGATGAATAATGCGGAAAGTGTGGTATTCAACTCTTCTATATTTCTAATTACTAAACATGCTTTTAAACTTACTAAGTCTTTTGCCTCATTAAATTTTTCATAATCAGGACCTATGATAATTGGAACTGAAAAAGTGGCAGGTTCTAAAATATTATGAAGGCCTGTTCCAAATCCGCCACCAACAAAAGCAATATCAGCATAATAATAGATTTTGGAAAGTAAGCCAATCGAATCGATAATAAGAACCTCAAAATTAGTTGGTTCAGCAGAATCAATTTCTGAGTACAAAAGTGTATTTTTATTGATACTGTTTTTAAGTTTTACAATACTTTCCGCATGAATATTATGCGGAGCAATGATATACTTTTGTTTTCTAGAAGGTAAATCGTTTATAAATTTCACTAATAATTCCTCGTCTTTCGGCCAAGTGCTTCCGGCTACTAACACAGTTGTATCACCTTTAAAACGTGCTATTTTTTCTAAGTCGATTTTTTGGTTCGTAACCTGATAAACTCTATCAAAACGTGTATCTCCACTAATTGTTACGTTTGTAAAGCCTAACCTTCTCAACAATTCTTTAGAAGTATCATTTTGAACAAAAAAGTGATCAAAGCTTTGCAAAGAACTTACTATCCATTTTCCATACCACTTAAAAAACGGTTGATTTTCTCTAAAAATACCGCTAACCAACAATGTTTTTATGTTACGATTTTCAAGTTCTTTAAGAATATTCGGCCAAAACTCATACTTAACAAAAACAGCAACTGAAGGTTTTACAATATCTAAAAATCGTTTTGCATTGCTTTTGGTATCTAACGGAAGATAGACTACCGCATCTGCTTCAGCATAATTCTTCCTAACCTCATATCCAGAAGGAGAAAAAAATGTGACCAACACTTTGCTGTCTTTAATTTCTCTTTTACATTTTTCTATGATAGGTCTGCCTTGCTCAAACTCGCCCAACGAGGCACAATGGAACCAAATAACCTTAGATTTTCCCTCAAATTCAGTTGTAAGTTTGGCAAACGTTTCTTTTCTTCCATTCACAAAAAGAGCTATCTTTTTATTGAACAAAGAAACAATGTTTAGGACAAAACCTGTTATGTAAACCGCTATGTTATAGAAAAAGATCATTGGCATTTGCGAAATTATGAATTTAGCCGTTTAGCCGTTAAATAATTCGTATTTTTGTTCGTTTATTAAAAAAATCATGCTCTCCATGAAACAAATTCAGATGGTAGACCTTCAAGGTCAATACCACAAAATCAAAGATCAAATAGATCAATCCATTTTAGAAGTTATTGAATCTTCTGCTTACATAAATGGCCCTGAGGTTAAACTTTTTCAGGAAGAACTGGAAAAATATTTAGGCGTAAAACATGTTATTCCTTGTGCTAATGGTACGGATGCATTGCAAATTGCTATGATGGGACTTGGCCTTGAGCAAGGTGATGAGGTTATTACTGCAGATTTTACTTTTGCTGCCACTGTTGAGGTTATTGCATTGTTAAAATTAACACCTGTACTGGTAGATGTAGAAATGGACTCTTTCAATATGGATATTGATGCCTTGAAAAAGGCTATTACGCCAAAGACTAAAGCTATTGTACCTGTACATTTATTTGGACAATGTGCCAATATGGAAGCTATTTTAGAGGTTGCTAAAGAACATAATCTGTATGTTATAGAGGATACTGCGCAGGCTATTGGTGCAGATTATAAATTTTCTGATGGAGCTACAAAAAAAGCCGGAACTATAGGCAATGTTGGAACAACATCCTTCTTCCCTTCAAAAAACCTAGGTTGTTATGGTGATGGTGGTGCTATTTTTACCAATGATGATAAGTTGGCGCATACACTCAGAGGTATTGTTAATCATGGCATGTACACTCGTTATTACCATGATGTTATAGGGGTAAATTCTAGATTAGATAGTATCCAAGCGGCTATTTTAAGAATCAAATTACCTTACTTGGACGAATATTGCGATGCCAGAAGAAAAGCCGCAGCTTATTATAATGATGCTTTTTCAGTTTCTGATAAAATAACTATTCCAATCACAAGTGATTTTACAACGCATGTATTTCATCAATACACATTAAAACTACATAGGGTTAATAGAGATGCTTTGCACAAGCATTTACTAGAAAATAATATCCCATGTGCTATTTATTATCCCGTTCCTTTACATGCTCAAAAAGCATACGCCGACAAGCGTTATAATGAAAGTGATTTTGTAGTTACCAATCAATTGGTTACATCAGTCATTTCATTGCCTATGCATACTGAATTCGAAGAAGATCAATTAAAATTCATAACTGAAACTGTATTAAGTTTTGTAAATAAATAACTATGAACATTACCGTAATTGGAACCGGATATGTTGGACTTGTAACAGGAACCTGCCTTGCAGATATGGGCAACCATGTTGTTTGTGTTGACATTAATGAAGAAAAAGTAAAGCAAATGCAGCAAGGTAAAGTCCCTATTTATGAACCTAATTTAGAAGAACTTTTCCATAAAAATATTGCCGGAGAGCGTTTATTCTTTACCACAAATTTAGAAGATGCCATTAAAGACTCTTTTATTATTTTCTTGGCACTTCCTACACCTCAAGATGAAGATGGTTCAGCTGACCTTTCGTATGTTGAGGCAGTTGCTCATGATCTTGGTAAGTTAATTAAAGATTATAAGATCATTATCAATAAAAGTACTGTACCTGTAGGGACTTCTGATCGTGTTAAAGAAATCATTTCCAGTTATACTGACATAGAATTTGATGTAGTTTCCAATCCTGAATTCTTACGTGAAGGTTTCGCTGTGAAAGATTTTATGGAGCCTGAGCGCATTATTATAGGCTCTAAAAGTGAAAAGGCTAAAAGTATTTTAACAAAACTGTACAAACCTTTTGTTAATGTAAAAAGGCCAATCATTTTTATGGATGAACGCTCTTCTGAGCTCACAAAATATGCAGCAAATAGTTTCTTGGCAACAAAAATTACGTTTATGAATGAGATTGCCAATTTATGTGAAAAAATTGGCGCTGATGTTGACTTAGTGCGTATCGGTATGGGTTCTGACGCCAGAATTGGTAATCGTTTCCTATTCCCAGGTATTGGTTATGGGGGCTCTTGCTTCCCTAAAGACGTGAATGCTTTAGTAAAATCCAGTGATGATGTTAGTTATGATTTTAAAATCCTCAAATCAGTTCTTAATATCAATGATAAACAAAAAAAATCACTAGTTCCTAAAGTCTGCAACTACTATAAAAATGACCTTAAAGGAAAAAAAATAGCTATTTGGGGATTAGCATTTAAACCAAATACCGATGATATAAGAGAAGCTCCGGCAATTGATGTAATTAACGAACTTTTATTAAGAGAAGTTCAAATTACAGCATATGACCCTGAAGCTATGCCAAATATGAAACGTATTTATGGTGATAAAATAACTT
>JAGQYU010000235.1 GCA_020435885.1 Flavobacteriaceae bacterium | reverse complement strand
TAGGGCTAATATATTGCTCCTAAAACTTCCTGAAGTGGAAATGGATGAAGCTGTAAAAAGTAGATTCACAGCAGAAACAAAAGCCTTAAGAGCTTATTATTATTTTCAGTTGGTTCGTATGTTTAAAAACATTCCTCTAATTCTTGAACCTATCCCTACTGATCAAATTTATAATATAGAACAGGTATCCTCAGAAGCAGTTTATATACAAATCGAAGCTGATCTAAATGAAGCAATATCTGGTTTGCCCAATACAGTTGATATTGAAACAGAAGGAGGAAGGTTATCTAAAGGGGCTGCCAAAGCTATTCTTGGAAAAGTATATTTATATGAAGGGAAAAATTCACAGGCTGCAGCTGAATTAGCCGAAGTTAATGGAACACCTGGCGGCACAAGTACTTATGGTTATAAACTGCTTGATAATTTTGCCGATTTGTGGAAAATTTCTAACACTTTTAATTCAGAATCCATTTTAGAGATTACACATACTGATAAGAGTAATGCAGACTGGGGTTTCTGGGGCTCGGGTGCTGATGAAGGTAATACAATAAATGTAATGGTTGGCCCTAGAAGTTATACAAAACTGGATGATAGCGCACCGGATTATGCCTCAGGATGGAGCTTTAACGTAATTACACAAAGTTTATATGATGTACTTTCAGGAGATCCTCGTTTAGACGCTACAATTGCCAATATAAAAGCATTAAAAGATAATGGTGATGCAGATTATGTAGAAGGATATCTAGATACAGGATATTTTCTTAAAAAGTTTATGCCATTAAGTTCTGATGCTTCAACTGGAGGAGGAGCTACTGTACTAAATTACAAGCAACACACATATGCAATCAGATTAGCAGACACTTATTTAATGGAAGCAGAAGCTTTAGGAGGTTCAGGAGATAGAGCTCAAGCATTGTTAGATGCTGTTAGGGCAAGAGTTGGTTTGCCATCTGTTCCGGTATCAATGGAAAATATTATGAAAGAGCGTCGCCTAGAACTTGCCGGTGAAGGGCATAGATGGTTTGATCTTGTTAGAACTGGAAGAGCAGGAGCTGTCTTAGGAGATAGAGGGTTTACCGTTGGTAAAAATGAAATTTTCCCAATTCCATTAAAAGAATTAGAAAATACCAAATTGGTTCAAAACCCTAATTATTAATGAATTACTTAAATAATTTAGTCATGAATTTTAAGTTTAGAACAATTACATATATGTTAATCATGCTAGGAGTTATAAGTATGATTACAGTCATTGGCTGTCAACCAGAAGATTCTTTCGATAATAATGGATTGACCGCAACCGACATTGATGCTTCGTTTACCATTACTCCTGTTGAAGGTGTAATGAATCACTATATTTTAAAAGCGCAGACAAATGATGTTATTTCTTCAAAGTGGAATTTAGGTGAGGGAGATTATTTAGGTAAGATGACTGAAGAGATATTTTTACCGGATGCAGGTAATTATACAATAACTCATACTGCTATTGGAAGAGGTGGAGCTACTAATAGTACTTCGCAAGAATTACTAGTGGAACAGTCAGATCCTAACGCAGGTAATATTGTGCAGGGTGGAAAATTTGAAACGCCAGATGATATAAGTTTTTGGACTGTGCTAAATGTTAGTGCATCTGGAACAGAATGGACTTTTGAAAATGGTAATGCTACAGTAAAAGGAGGTGGTTGGAACCAAAAGGCAATATATCAACCAATAGAAGTTATAGGTGGTAAAACATATAAAATAAACATGTCTGTTAGTTCAACTTCAGGTGTTTCAAATACATGGTTTGAAGTGTTTGCTTCTCCAACACCTCCTGTTGAAGGTTCTGATTATTCTGCAGGAGGCAAATTGATCACACTCAATACATGGGCAGGTTGTGGTAGTACTCCTTTTAACGGAAAACTATCTGATGTAGGATGCGATCTTGACGCTTTAACATATCCTGGTGAACCGGGTAAATTTGTTGCAGAAGCCACAGGAACCATTTATTTAGTGATTAAATGTGGAGGGGAAGATTTAAAGGACGGTATAGCTGTCGATAATGTAGAAATGAGAGGAATAAATTAAGATATAAATTATTGAGTTAGTTAGTTTTTAATTGCCCATATTCAATTATGAGTATGGGCTTTTTTAAATTTTTAAAATCAGGAGATCAATTATAATATGAAATCAAAAAGAATATACTTTGTTCCTTTCTTATTTTTTATAGCATTGTCTTGCATTGACAATACTAAAGAAATAAATGATACAGATCAAAATAACAATCAACAGAGGCTTTCAGTTAAAGACAGAAAGATTATTGTCTATACTACTGCGGACAGTACAAATTTACGATTAACAAAAACTGATGATTTAACTTTTTCAGAGGCTATTCAACCAAAAGAAACTGAAATTTCTGTTTTTGTAGAGCCTCAAAAAGCATATCAAACATTTTTAGGTATTGGTGGTGCCATAACTGACGCTAGTGCAGAAACATTTGCAAAACTTACTGATGAAAAACAGGAAGAACTTTTAAATGCTTACTATAGTTCAGATAAAGGAATTGGTTATACTTTATTGAGGACTAATATACATAGTTGTGATTTTAGTAGTGAGAGTTACACCTACATAAATGAAGGCGATTCGGCTTTAGCTACTTTTTCAATAGAACATGATAAAAAGTATCGCATTCCTCTCATTAAAAAGGCAATAGAAAAAGCAGGTTCATTGGTTACTTACGCTTCTCCGTGGAGCCCTCCTGCATTTATGAAGAGTAATAAAGATATGTTACATGGAGGTACTTTGTTACCGAAGTATTATCAATCTTGGGCCAATTATTTTGTTAAGTTTATAGAGGCTTATGAAAAAGAGGGTATTCCTATTTGGGGGCTTACCGTACAGAACGAGCCAATGGCTACTCAAATATGGGAATCATGTATTTTTACTGCCGAGCAGGAGCGAGATTTTGTTAAAAATTATCTTGGACCTACATTGGAAAAAAGTGGAATGCTCTCAAAAAATATTGTTGTTTGGGATCATAATAGAGACCTTATGAATCACCGTGCAAATATAATCTTTAATGATCCAGATGCTGCAAAATATATTTGGGGTATGGGATTTCATTGGTATGAGGATTGGTCAGGTGGTGACCAGCTATACGGTAATGTAAAAAGTGTAAAAGATGATTATCCATCTAAAAACATGTTATTTACTGAAGGTTGTAATGGTGCTTTTGATGCTTCAAAATATCAATTTTGGACTCATGCAGAGCGTTATGGAAAAAGTATGATTAATGATTTTAATAATGGTACTGTAGGTTGGACAGATTGGAACATACTATTAGATGAAAATGGAGGGCCAAACCATGTGGCTAATTATTGTTTTGCACCAATACATGCTGATACACAGACAGGTGAATTGATATACACACCAGCATATTATTATATAGGACATTTTTCAAAATTTGTTCGCCCACAGGCAAAACGTATAAGTACCACTGTTAGTAGAAGTGATTTATTAAGCACATCATTCTTAAATACTGATGGAAATATTGTTACCATAGTGATGAATAAAAGCAATAAAGCCATTACTTATAATTTGTTTGTGAATGAAGAAAAAACTATCGTTAAAATACCGTCTCATGCTATTCAAACAATTATATATTAAAAATAAGAGTGAAATATTTTTTTTTATACTGAGGAGAATACTATTTGTTAGTTTATGGTTTGTAGTAATGCTTTTTCAAACAAACTGTTCTTCATCTGGCGGTTCAAATGACCCCAATCCTGATCCTGATCCAGACCCCATAACTAACGAGGTAGATGTTTGGTTAACCAGTGCTGATAAAACGGTATTACTTAAAAAACAATCAGATATTTTGGCATTTGGAACTAAAGCCAATAGCTATGCTACTATTGAAATCTATGCTTCACAAACTTACCAAACTGTTGATGGATTTGGATTTTCGTTGACAGGAGGCAGTGCAGATGTAATTAACAGCCTTGGTAATGATGAGAAGAGTGCATTATTAAATGAATTGTTTGGTTCTTCTGAAAATGGTATTTCTATTAGTTATTTAAGAGTTAGTATTGGGGCTTCAGATTTAAATGCTGCACCTTTTACCTATAACGATATGCCTGTAGGTGAAACAGATGAGGATTTGAGTAATTTTAGTATTGAACCTGACAAGAATGGTGTAATTGCTGTTTTAAAAGAAATTTTAGCTATTAATCCAACTATTAAGATTCTAGGATCACCTTGGTCCGCCCCGGTTTGGATGAAAGATAACAATAGTTATATCGGCGGAAGCTTACGGCCAAAATATTACAGTGTTTATGCTCAATATTTTGTAAAATACATTCAAGCTATGGCTGCAGAAGGGATTAACATTGACGCAATTACCATTCAAAATGAACCTCAACATGGAGGTAATAATCCAAGTATGTTGATGAGCGCTGCACAGCAAGCAGATTTTATAAAAAATCATTTGGGGCCTGCATTTACTAATGCTGATATTGAAACCAAGATCATTATTTGGGATCATAATTGTGATAATCCACAATATCCTATAACTATTTTAAATGATCAGGATGCTAAAAAATATATTGATGGTTCTGCTTTTCATTTGTATAGTGGAGACATAAGTGCCCTTTCCACAGTACATAATGCGTTTCCTGATAAAAACTTGTATTTTACTGAGCAATATACTTCATCAAATGGTGATTTTGCAGATGATTTAAAATGGCACTTGAAGAATGTAATCATTGGTTCTATGCGAAACTGGAGTAAAAATGCTCTGGAATGGAATTTAGCAAATGATGAGAATTTTGACCCCCATACAGATGGGGGCTGTACAATCTGTAAAGGAGGGCTTACCATAAGTTCCAGCGGCGCAATCACAAGGAATGTTGGTTATTATATTATTGCACATGCATCAAAGTTTGTTCCGGACGGTTCTGTAAGAATAGGTTCTAATATTGCTGGAAGCCTTCAAAATGTAGCATTTAAAACTCCTGATGGTCACATTGTTTTGATTGTTCAAAATGATGGTGCTACTAATGACTTATTTAATATAAAATATAATGGAAAATGGATAACCGTTCCCTTAAATGCCGGTTCCGTGGCAACATACGTCTGGAAGCAATAAAAAAAGTAGCTTTTGTTCTGTTATTAATAGCTTTTCAAGTTTCTTTTGGCCAAGGGTTTTTACGAGCTGATGGAGAAAAGATTGTTGATGCTAATGGTCAAAATATAATTCTTAGAGGTTTAGGATTAGGTGGTTGGATGGTTCAAGAAGGTTATATGCTTCAAACATCTAATTTTGCAGGTCCTCAATATAAGATTAAGCAAAAAATAGAAGAACTTATTGGGGAAGAAAATACGAAAGAATTTTACAATGCATATTTGGCGAATGGCATCACTAAAAGAGACATTGATTCACTAAAATTTTGGGGATTTAATTCTGTAAGATTACCAATGCATTATAATCTTTATACATTACCTATTGAAGAAGAAAATAGTGGTGATGTTACATGGCTAGAAAAAGGTTTTGAGCTAACGGATAACTTGTTAGAATGGTGTTCATCTAATCAAATGTACCTTATTTTAGATTTACATGCTGCTCCGGGAGGTCAAGGACACGACGCTAATATTTCTGATTATGACCCAACAAAACCTTCTCTTTGGGAAAGTGAAGCCAATCAGCAAAAAATGATCACTTTATGGCAAAAATTGGCAGACCGTTATAAAGATAACCCGTGGATAGGGGGCTATGATATAATTAATGAGCCTAACTGGAACTTTGAAGGTGAAAACCGTAATGGATGTGATGAAATGAATAATAAACCATTACGTAAGTTGATGGTTGATGTAACAAAGGCTATTAGAGAAGTTGATAAGAAACACATCATATTTATTGAAGGAAACTGTTGGGGTAATAACTATAATGGAATATTTCCACTTTGGGATGATAATTTGGTAGTAAGTTTCCATAAGTATTGGAATTACAATGATCTTGAAAGTATTCAAAAGATGCTGGATTATAGAAAAGAATATAATGTACCGATATGGTTGGGCGAAAGTGGAGAAAATTCTAATGTTTGGTTCAGAGATGCTATAAAGTTAATGGAATCTAATAATATTGGTTGGGCATTTTGGCCCATGAAGAAGGTAGATAATATAGCAGGTGTAACTTCCGTAAATAAAAGTGCAACATATGATTCTTTATTACAATATTGGAAGAGTAGTGGCACTAAACCTTCCATTTCTTTCGCTAAGAAGACCTTAATGCTGTTAGCTGAAGAATATAAAATGGAAAATGTTACTGTAAAACCTGATGTTATAGATGCCATGTTTAGGCAAGTGCTAACAGTAGAAACAAAACCTTATAAACAGCATTCTATTCCCGGAATTATTTATGCCACGGAATATGATTTGGGAACTAATGGCTATGCGTATTCTGATGTTGATTTTATAAATTATAGAGTAAGTACAGGAGAATTTACAACATGGAATAAAGGTAAAAAAATGCGTAATGACGGAGTAGATATTAGGGTTTCTAATGATATCAAAACTAATGGTTATGAAGTTTATGATATTAAAGATAATGAATGGCTGTTATTTACGGTAAACGTAAAAAAAGCAAAAGCATATAATGTAGCAATACAATATGCTTGTGAAAATATAGATGGAAAATTACATTTAGAAATTGACGGTAAAATCATATCTAAACCAATAACCCTTACATCCACTATAAGTGAAGATAAATATAAAACAGTAGTCTTGCCCAAAATAAAAATGAAAGAAGGTACACACAAAATAAAAGTAGTTTTTGATAAGGGTGGTTTTGTTCTAAATTATTTGGATTTTTATGAAGATAAAGATTGATGATGTTATCTTTACAAGAAGTAAGATTCTAATTCTAAGCATATTAATCCTATTTCAATCATGTGGGGGTAATGATGGTGATGAAGTTTTAGCGCCCACAAATCTTTCAATCAACGTTGAAATAGTTGGAAAATCAACACAATTTCCTAATGGAGATGGTAAGGGTGTGGTCAATTTCACTATAAACGCAACAAATGCCAGTTATTATAAAATACTTATAGATAATGAAGTTAAAGAGTTAACAACCAATACATTTACATATACATTCGCAAATGAGGGTACTCATAATTATGATATTATTGTTTCTGCATATAATCAGGGTCAGTTTATAAGTAAAACGATTTCAATTACTGTATATGTCGAAGAAAAAGTAGGTTTAGTCTGGTCTGATGAGTTTAATGATGGTCATTTAGATCTTGATAAATGGAATTATGAAATAGGAACTGGTGTTAATGGAGATTGGGGTACTGGCCAATTAGACCGTGCAACTGAAAGAATAGATAATGTTAGTTTTAAAGAAAGCATAGAAGGTGCTGATGGAGGCTGTTTGGTTATAACAACAAGGAAAGAAAATTACATTGATAGAAATTATACTAGTGGAAGAATTAATACTAACAATAAAGCCTATTGGGGCCCAGGACATAGAATTGTAGCACGTGTGTATGCTAAAGATGTAAAATATCAGGGGCAAGGATTTGCTTTTTGGATGATGCCTCAAGAAAAACCTTCAAACACAGAATATATTATGTGGCCACAAGGTGGTGAAATTGATATTATGGAATATGTGGGCTCTATACCTTACCATAATTTAGGCACAGTTCATTATGCGTGGGAATGGCAAAATAATGAATATCATGACTGGAATCATGGGCATTTAGGAGGTTATTATAGTTATGCAACTCAACAAGCTCCAATTGAAAATCCTGGTTATGGCGGCTATCCTCCTGAAGAAAATGACCCAAATGCTGGAAGTTCTAAATTTCATGAATATGGAATTAATTGGTATGAGGATAGAATAGAATTTTTTATTGATGATAACGTTTACCATATCCATTATTTAAATGATGGAAGTGCGTTTACTACTGATGGTCAAGATCAGATTGCCGTACAACAAATTAATGGGCGTAGAGTAACA
>JAGQYU010000234.1 GCA_020435885.1 Flavobacteriaceae bacterium | reverse complement strand
CCTTTGGGAAACAAAATCGCAATAGTAGTTGAGGAGTAGCAAAAAAAATTCCGCAGGAACATAAATGTTTTTTTACTACATTTACGTCGAATCCTACGGAATGGGAATTAAATGCTCTTTTAATAACGCAACATCTTTGAAAAAAGTATGTCGTTAGAACCCGTAGGATTCTTTTTTTTTCAATTCATCAATTTTAACTACAATCCTATATTCTTTTATATAAAGTTTCTCCAATATTAGATTATATTTCTAATATAAAAATTGATCTTACAAGAAAAATTCTCTTGAAAAATTTAAATTTTATAAAAAGCTGATAATAAGCCGTTAATGGTTAGTTAAGTTCTGATACTAATCGCTAGTCATTATAAATAATGGCAACATTTCAAAGTTTTTATAAAAAGGATGGAGTCTTTCTCTATCGTAGTACTTCTCAACATTCACAAACTTTTTAGTTTCAGTAACAACCTCAATCGGAACATGGTCATAACGTCCGTTTTTAAGCACTACCATGCGACCATTTATTCCTTTAAGTAATAAATCGAGAGCAAGGTTACCATAAGCTGTTGGAACAACAGAATCAATAAAATCAGGATCGCCGCAACGTACTAAATACCCTAATTTTTGATTAATTACATTTACAATGTTTCCGTTGTTATATTTAGGTGATACATTTTTTAGAGCTAGCGATACTTCATCGCCAATACCGCCTAATTTGGCATGGCCAAAAGCATCTTTTTCCATACCTTCAAATTTCATCTCACCACCTTCAAATTTTGCTCCTTCAGAAACTAAAACAATTGAGTAATTGCTAGGGTTCTTTCTTCTATCTTCCGATAATAACTCTGTTAAGTGTTCAATATTAAAAGGCGCTTCAGGAATAAGACATCTGTGAGCAGCTCCTGCCAAAGTTGGCAACATGGCTGTGAAGCCTGCATAACGACCAAAAACCTCCAAAACCAAAAAACGCTCATGAGAACCTGCTGCTGTACGCAAACTATTTGTTAAAGCAATTGTTCTGGTAATACAAGTACTAAATCCGATACAATAATCCGTTCCGGGCACGTCATTATCCATAGTTTTAGGAATGGCCATAACCTTTATTCCTTTTTTAAACAAATGAACGGCATAGCTAAGAGTATCATCACCTCCTATTGCAATTAAATAATCCACACCTAGCCAATCTAAATTCTTAATGACCTCCGGAGTAAGGTCATTTACTTCATCAGTATATGAATCTCGTAAGTGAGTAGGAACTTTAGCCTTAACAACATGGCTTGGCCTTGTTCTGGAGGTATGTAAAAATGTACCTCCTGTCCTTGCTGCCTTATTAACAACTATTTTAGAAAGCTCCGTAAAATTATTGCTGTTATCGTGTTTTTTATCTCTTATAATGTCTATTAAACCTCCCCAGCCCCTTCTAAATCCAATCACATTATATCCTTCTCTAAGAGCTCTAAAGGTTACAGCTCTAATTGCAGGGTTTAATCCCGGCACATCACCACCTCCAGTTAAAATACCTATTGTTCCTTTATTATTTTTAATGCTTGCCATAATTTATGATTTAGTAGCCTAAATTTAAGTATTTTTTAAAACTCAACTAATAAAATTGACTGTTAATTTTTATATCTTAATAATTATCATCGTATCTTTATTAATCATTGAAAACTTTAAAGTTATGTCAATCAATATTCAGAAAATTTTGGGTAAAGATGCGGATTACTTGCTAGATCATACCTGTAATACCGTAAAGAAAGATCAATTACATTTACCCGGTCCGGATTTTGTGGATCGTGTAATGGCTTCTTCGGATCGAAATCCTGTAGTGCTACGCAACATGCAAACACTTTTTAATTCCGGACGTATGGGTGGCACCGGATACCTTTCAATCCTTCCTGTTGATCAAGGCATTGAACATACTGCCGGGGCTTCATTTGCTCCAAATCCTATTTATTTTGACCCCGGGAAAATAGTTGAACTGGCAATTGAAGGTGGATGTAATGCAGTTGCTTCTACGTTGGGTGTTCTAGGTTCTGTATCAAGAAAATATGCTCACAAAATACCTTTTATTCTTAAAATAAACCATAATGAATTACTTACCTATCCAAATAAATTTGATCAGATCATGTTTGGAAGTATAGATCAAGCATTTGAAATGGGTTGCCTTGCGGTAGGAGCTACTATTTATTACGGATCGGAAGAAAGTAGCAGACAAATACAAGAGGTTACCGAGGCTTTTGAATATGCACATGAATTAGGAATGGTAACTGTGCTTTGGGCTTATCTGCGTAATTCCGGCTTTAAAAAAGATGGAAAAGATTATCATGTTTCTGCTGATGTTACCGGACAGGCTAACCATCTTGCTTCAACTATTCAAGCAGATATTGTAAAACAAAAACAAGCAGAAAACAATGGTGGCTTTAAAGCCATAAATTTTGCTAAAACACATGATAAAGTATATTCAGATCTC
>JAGQYU010000233.1:3719-4402 GCA_020435885.1 Flavobacteriaceae bacterium | reverse complement strand
TTGATCTACTACATGACAGAAAAGCACAAATACGAAAAAAAATAACTTAAATTTACTGATATGAAATTATTGGTAGTAACAGCCGTAAAATATTACGAAAAAGAAATTAAAAGCATCCTTAAAAAAAGTGGTGTAAAGAATTACACGTACAAAGATGCTGTGGGTTACAGAGACCTTAGCGGGCTTTCTGTGCAAGAAAACTGGTTTGCCAACGATATGCATGAAGGTATGTCTATTGTATTCTTTGCTTTTGTAGAAGAAGGTAATTGCGATGTGCTTTTTGATAAGGTAAAAGAGTTTAACGAAAGCTCCGAAAGCTACTCAAAAGTACATGTAGCAGCCATTAATATTGAAAGATCGATTTAAAACATAAAACAATGAAAAACAGAATAGTAAGAGGCGTAGCCGGAACTTTTATTTTAATAAGTTTGCTACTGGCCATTTATGTAAATATCAACTGGTTATGGCTAACGGCTTTTGTAGGTGCTAATTTATTACAATCATCACTTACCAAGTGGTGTTTGTTAGAAGACATCTTAAAAAAGCTGGGCGTTAAAGACTAAATTGGTTTAATACGTTGAACAAATGCCGGAGGTTCTTTCTTAGAGCTTTCGGCATTTTTTAGTTGTCATTGGCTCAGTGTCAAACAAAGCCAAGAATCAATGTCATTTCGAATCCCCGAT
>JAGQYU010000233.1:0-3542 GCA_020435885.1 Flavobacteriaceae bacterium | reverse complement strand
TACATTTATTCCAACCAAAAACCAACCCGTACCACACATTTCAACAAATCCCTAACCATTTATGGAATGTGCCTACGGGCATGTAAAGTTTACAGAAACTATTGCCGTAGTTTTTTGTAAAATAAAAATTATGAACTTGTGTATAGCCAACCAATTTGGCTGGCTGTATATCCGAAAGTTCCATATGTAAACAAGTTGTGTGTAATTGAATAAACAAATATGAATATAAAAAACATTGCAGTCCTCCGAGGAAAAAACACCACTATTAAAAATGGTGTAGTAACTTATAATCCTGAATTCAGAGAAATAAATAGTGATGATGATAATGTTTCCCAAAAGAAAATTCCACTACATGCAGAAATTAGAGGAGAAGTGTATTTTTCTCAAGGAATTGTATCGTGTAAGTTTAAAGCAGCAAAGGAGAATACAGGTGTTTTATTTTCTTGGGATAATAGAGATGGTCGTACAGAACATGCTGCTGGCTTAAGTCTTCAGGTTAAGTCATTTAGTATTTTTAACAACCTAACAAACAGAATTGTTTCAAATGGAAGTTTAAGTAACTTTAAACCAAATGAAGAAATATCAATGAGACTTGAAATATTTGGTTCTGATGCCAAACTATTCATAAATAATATTTTACATTGTGAGCATAATATAAATGTGAGTTTATCTCCTTTAACTATACGAATAACATCCGAAGGAAAAGTTACTCTTTATGATATTGAAGTGAAGTCTATAAGACCTAAACTTTTTGTTGTGATGCAATTTACGAATGAGTTTAATAACTTGTACAATGATGTAATCATTCCTATTGCTGAAAAGACTGGATTTGATGTAATTAGAGCTGATGAATTCTTTTCTAGCACACCAATACTTACAGATATAATTAAAAGTATCAAAGAATCTAGCGCTATAATTGCAGATATTACTCCAGACAACCCCAATGTATTTTATGAAATAGGCTATGCACATGCAATCAATAAACCAACAATATTAATTTGTGATAAAATAAGAGATAAGCTTCCATTTGATGTATCTAGTTTTAGAACATTATTCTATGAAAATTCGATTGCAGGAAAATCAAAAATTGAAAAAAGTCTCAAAAAATATCTTGAAAACATAATATAAAACTACACACAACAACAGCTATACTCCATTACTATGAAAGTGCAAAAACCTAACTTAGTATTAATTAACTTTGAAATGAAAAACATTAGAATCATTATCGCATCATTTAGTTTCATCCTATTAACTTCTTGTGCTTTAAGGCCAATTGCGTCGGAATATACATTTATAAAAACTAACATTGAAAATGTTGAATTGAATGACCTAGGTAATGGAAATATTCTGATTTATAATGGAGCAAATATTTTACACAAAATGGACAATACAGCTCGACTGAATATTTGGCTTGATCAAAAACCTCTTGGACAAATTAGACCAAGCGAATATGTAATTATAAACCTCGAAAAAGGAAAACATCATTTTAAAGTTTTACATATTGATGTTGTGAATATGAGAAGTCAACACGAAGTTGAAATAGATGATAAAACTAAAGTCATTAAAATAAAACCGACTATAACATCGAATAAATTAGAATTGATAAATGAGTTTCCTAAAAATTTCGATAAGTTTAAGTATGCTGAAAAAGGATAAAAAAACACCACGCAACAGTGTATAACCGCAATTACGGCGGATTTCATCTCTAAATTTAGCCATAGTATAATCATCAGAATTTTTTAGTACTTTTAGTACTTATAAATACTGATCGCCATGAAAAAACTCACCAAAAAAGACATCAAACAAGAGGTATTTGATCTTTATGATGATTATGCACATAATAAAATAGACCGTAGAGATTTTGTAAATAAGCTTTCACTATTTGCAGTAGGAGGTATTACTGTCCCTTCACTGCTTAGTTTTTTGATGCCCAATTATAAAGACACATTGCTGGTTAAACAAGATGACCCTAGCATTGAATCAGCCTATATATCGTATAACTCTCCAAAAGGCGGCGGCACTATTAAAGGCTTGTTTTCCAAACCTGCCAATACTGATAAAAAACTGCCCGGAATTGTAGTTGTACATGAGAACAGAGGCCTAAACCCTTATATTGAAGATGTAGGAAGAAGAGCGGCTGTTGAAGGTTTTATTTCGTTAGCTCCAGATGCTTTGACACCTCTTGGTGGATATCCCGGCAATGATGATGATGGTAGAGAGCTCCAAAGAAAACGTGATCGTAATGAAATGCTGGAAGATTTTATAGCTGCTTATGAATATTTAAAATCGCATAAAGACTGTAATGGTAAAGTAGGTGTGGTTGGTTTTTGCTTCGGAGGATGGATATCAAATATGATGGCTGTAAAAATATCTACACTTTCGGCGGCAGTACCCTTTTACGGAGGGCAACCAACTGCCGAAGAAGCTGCCCAAATAAAAGCTCCGCTACTACTCCATTATGCTGAGCTTGACGAACGTGTTAATGCAGGTTGGCCGGAATATGAAAAAGCACTCAAAACCAATAATATTGATTATACTGCATACATATATCCAAAAGTGAATCATGGTTTTCATAATAATACCACTCCAAGATATGATGAAGAAGCGGCAACATTGGCTTGGGCAAGAACTATAGCGTTTTTTAATGGAAAACTTGCATAATTTAGCATCCAGTCAAAAAATGCCTGTTCTTTTTTTAGGACACGGAAACCCTATGAATGCTATTGAAGAAAATCAATTTGTAGAGGGTTTTAGAACCATTGCTAAAGAGATTGAAAAACCACAAGCCATTCTTTGTATTTCTGCCCATTGGGAAACCAACGGAACGTATGTAACAGCTATGGAGCATCCAAAAACCATTCATGATTTTGGAGGTTTCCCAAAAGCTTTATTCGAGGTACAATATCCTGCTCCGGGTAATCCTTCACTAGCATCTACAATATCAGAAAATATCCTTAAAACTCATATAGAGCTAGATCATCATTGGGGTTTAGATCATGGAGCATGGTCTGTTATAAAACATTTATATCCAAATGCAGACGTTCCAGTTGTTCAGCTAAGCCTTAATTATGTAAAAACACCTCAATTTCATTATGAACTTGCTAAAGAACTTGCTTTTTTAAGAGAAAAAGGTGTACTGATTATTAGCAGTGGTAATATGGTTCATAATTTACGAAAAGTGGCTTGGGATAAGCTCCATGAACCTGAATACGGTTATGATTGGGCACTAGAAGCCAATGAAAGAATCAAAGATTTTATTAGTAAAAATGATCATCAATCACTAATAAATTTTACAAAACTAGGTGAAGCTTTTAAGTTGGCAATTCCAACTCCGGAGCATTATTTACCGTTACTTTACACCTTAGCCCTTCAAAATGAAGAGGATACACTTCATTTTTTTAATGATAAAACTATTGGGGGTTCTTTGAGTATGACATCATTAATCTTATCATAGAACTTAAAACAAAAAACCTGCAAAACAATTATGTCGCAGGTTTTTTTAAATTTTGCGGAGAAAGAGGGATTCGAACCCCCGGAGGTGT
>JAGQYU010000232.1:2330-2909 GCA_020435885.1 Flavobacteriaceae bacterium | reverse complement strand
AAAGTTCCGCATATAAACAAGTTGGCTGTAATGTAAAACGACATTCCCGAAAACAAAGAAAATGACCCAATCTGAACTTATAATTTTAAATTTTACAGAAATAAGAAGAAGAAGTATAAAACTTTGGAATGGACTACCTGAGAAATATTATAATTGGAAACCTGACGAAAAAGCAATGAGTGCGTCAGAAATGATAAGACACGTTTTGGAGGCTGATTATGGATGGAATCTTATTATTAATCAAGGTGATATGACAAATTATAAAACACCTTGGGAAAACCGAGCATTTATTAGCCTTACTGATGAACTTGAATTTGCCGAACCTTATAGAAAAACATTTATAGAAAGTATTGAACATTTTTCGGATAAGGAATTAAACGAAACCGAAATCGTTCACCCTGGAAATGGAGACAAGAAAATCCTTGCAAAATATTTGTTACGGATTGGATATCACGAATCAGTTCACGCAGGACAATTTCTGTCGTATTTAAGAGCAATGAAAATTGATAGACCAAACATATGGGATTGAAAAAAACACTACAGCCAACAATGTATCCTATGAAAAGCACTAGTCCAGTT
>JAGQYU010000232.1:1472-2292 GCA_020435885.1 Flavobacteriaceae bacterium | reverse complement strand
CGTCAGTGCTTAACCGAAAATTAACTCATATTAACCCGTAACTGACGGTTATACTAGACCGTTGTACACCATTTTGAGAAAAAATGAGAAAGACAGAACTTTGGAACCAAGTTGATAGAATTCTTTGGGAAGATTGGGACCCAATCGGAATTAATGATTCTGGTCCTGAAGATGAGTATAGTGGATATGTTCCTTCAATAATTAAACTTCTTAATCAAGATGCTGACGAACACAAAATTGCGAAGCTATTACTTGAACACGCAAACATAAATATGGGAGGCTCAACAATAATTGAAGACCATTTAAAAGTTGCTAAAAAACTAAAACAATTAAATTCTAAATAATGAGTTGGGATATTGTACTCTTTAATTCAAAACAAAAAATAGAATCAGTGGCGGAATTGGACGAAAACCAACTTGAACCAACTGATTTTAGCGGAATTTTGGAAAGTTCATTTGACAAAATAAAAACTGACGACAATCACAGAGAAATAATCGGAACTGACTTTACTATTGACTTTTTTACCGACAGCAAACATTCGAGCAATTTTATGCTTTCATTATTTGGAGAAAACGGACTTTATGCTCTGATTGAGTTATCAAAAAAACATAACTGGCAAATTTACGATTCTGGAATTGACCAAATGATTGACTTGGAAAATCCTGAAAAAAATGGATTTGAAAACCATAGAAAATATGTTAAACAAATACTTAACCGAAAATAAAAAAACGGTGTACAACACCGGCTATAGTTCATTGCTTCTGACTTTCCTCTCGGAAAGTCCTCGCACTTTTACTATCTTCGGTTTACGGCGGAAAAT
>JAGQYU010000232.1:0-1441 GCA_020435885.1 Flavobacteriaceae bacterium | reverse complement strand
ACGAAACCATAGCCAAACACGTTATGTATAATTTCTGAATAAGACAAAACCTAATCTGAAAAATGATAATACTTGAAATCCTTGTTAGAATATTTATAAATATCCTGTTTCGAGGAATTATACTTGGATTTTTCAGATTAATTGGCAATGGGTTTGATAAACTATATGAGCTAATTTCTGGTAATAAAAAATCTGCTGACCCAATAAAAGTATTAGAGAAAAAATATCTTTACAAAGAAATTGAACTAATTGATAATCTGAACTCTACTCTGAAATCGGGACTTAAAGGAGCCATTATAGAAGTGATTGATGAACATAGATTTTTTGCCGAATTTTATGACTTGAATGGTCATCAAATGGAATATAATGGTGAATTTGTTTTTAAAATCGGAATGAATCAATTTAAACTAAAAAGATAAAAAAAATTGCACACGACATTAGCTATACCCCATTGTTTTGGCTTTTTAATTTTAAAAACACTTAACAAATGCTCCACTCCATACACCACGATTTAGAAATTAAGGAATCTGCTAGTAAGGTTTTTCAAGCTATAAGTGAGCCTGAGCATCTGGTAAATTGGTGGCCACTAAAATGTTCCGGCATTCCAAAAGAAAATGAAGAATATAATTTTTTCTTTACCCCTGAATATGATTGGTATGGAACGGTTTCAAAATATGAGAAAAATAAATCTTTCTACATAAAAATTACCAAAGCTGACGCTGATTGGAATCCCACATCTTTTGGCTTTGACTTGGAACAAAAAAACGATACAACCTTAGTTAAATTTTGGCATACCGGGTGGCCGGAGTGTAATGCTCATTTTAGGAGATCATCCTTTTGTTGGGCTATGCTGCTAAACGGATTGAAAAACTATGTAGAAAAAGGCATTATCATTCCTTTTGAAGATAGAGAATAAAATAGATATGAAAGATATAGACACATATATCCAAACATTCCCAAAAGAGGTTCAAGAAAAGCTGAATTGTATCAGAAATTTGCTACATCAAATTGTGCCTGAGGCTTCAGAAACTATCAGTTACGGAATGCCAACTTTTAAATTAAACGGTAATCTGGTACATTTTGCTGCTTATAAAAACCATATTGGCTTTTATCCAACACCTTCAGCCATTTTAAAATTTGAAAAGGAACTGGCAATTTATAACCATTCCAAAGGGGCTGTTCAATTTCCAATAGACAAACCTTTACCTATTGACCTAATTGAAAAAATGGTACGGTTTAGAGTAAAAGAACAGCTACAAAAGAAGAAAAAATAGTATTATTTATTCTCTTCTTCCTCTTTCAGTTCATTCCACACTTTTACTTCATCCTCTAGGGTAAGGCCTTCTTTTACTTCAACAATAATACCATCGCTAATACCCAACACTACATCTCTACGTTCAAATTGTTGATCTCCTGTCTTTACTTCTACAAAAGGTTTTTT
>JAGQYU010000231.1 GCA_020435885.1 Flavobacteriaceae bacterium | reverse complement strand
GTCAACGAACTGTAAATCCCCAAAGCAAAATGCCCTACATTAAAGACAAAAACTTAGTAAATATTTATGAAGAGGTTGATAAGGCCAATCATACTATTAATAAGTTGAATGAACTATTAAGAGAAGAAGAAGAAAATAATGCTATTCTAAAAAAGCATCGTATTATACTTGGAATCTTCGGATTAGTGTTGTTCATTCTGTTTTTATGGTCTTTTTTACCAAAAACCAATGAAAAGATCAACGAAAAATATCTGGAAAAGAATAATTTAACGGTTATAGATTCTGATTCGCTGTCTCATTTACAAGATGCTGCAAAAGTTTCCGGTTTTCAAGATGAGACCTTTGAGGAAGGTGATCCTGCTATGTTGGCTGGAGAAACGGTTATTTACAGTATACAAATAGGGGCATTCAATAATTTTAAAGCAAAGCTTTTTTCGGATGATTTAGCTCATATGAAAGAATTTCAGGAAGGTGGTCTAAACAAATATTCTATCGGTAACTTTTTAACGTATAAAGAGGCCTTGGTGTTAAAAGAAGACCTTCGCAGTTTAGGGTTTAAGGATTGTTTTATTATTGCTAAGTCTTATGGTGAGCCTGTAAATGTAAGGGAAGCTCTGCAACTTAGCGATGAAACCGAGTATTTAAAATAGTTATGGTCAAAGCTTTTATTAAAGCTGCACGTTTACGTACATTACCACTTTCAGTTTCGGGAATTATTACAGGAAGTTTTATCGCTGCTTCAGAGGGATATTTTAATCCTACTATTTTAGTGTTAGCCTTACTTACTACGGTAGGGTTTCAAATCATTTCTAATTTTGCTAATGATTATGGAGATGGCATTAAAGGAACAGACAATGAACATAGAGTTGGCCCTAAAAGAGCATTGCAGAGTGGAGAGATATCGCCAAAGCAAATGCTTACCGCTATCAAAATAACTTCTTTGATTACTTTTTTAATAGCATTGTTGTTGATTTACATCTCTTTTGGTAAAGAAAATTTCCAGTATTTGTTAATTTTCCTTTTATTAGGAATTTTGAGTATTGCGGCGGCTGTTAAATATACGGTGGGCGCTAAAGCATACGGTTACAGTGGTTTTGGCGATGTTTTTGTTTTCATTTTTTTTGGATTGCTTAGCGTTGTAGGAAGCTACTTTTTATATGCTAAGAATTTGAATATATGGGTATTTCTTCCTGCCACAACTGTAGGTTTATTAAGTGTAGGTGTGCTGAATCTTAATAATTTAAGAGACAGAGAGTCTGATATAAAATCTAATAAAAGAACTGTAGTGGTTAAGATAGGAGAGGAGTTTGGAAAGTATTATCATTATTATTTATTGATTGCTTCTTTTTTAATGGCTTTATTATATGTAATTGTGGAGTATAAGTCATCGTATCAGTTTTTATTCATCATAGCTTATATCCCTATTTTTAAGCATTTATATACTGTTTACAGCACAAAAGATTGTAAAAAGTTAGACCCGGAGTTAAAAAAACTGGCATTGAGTACTTTTTTATTTTCAATTCTTTTTGGATTAGGACAAATAGTATGACTTTTGTCATGGTTACTGAAATTAATAAAAGATAAATTTGTCTTTTTATAGTTAAAATGAAACAACGGGTTTTTGCATTTACATTCATAGTTCTTTATATGATTGCCATGATAAGACCTATTGTACCCGTTGTAGATTATATTGTTAGATATGATTATTACGCCGAGGTATTGTGTATCAATAAAG
>JAGQYU010000230.1:4471-9273 GCA_020435885.1 Flavobacteriaceae bacterium | reverse complement strand
CAAGAGCATATTGCTCAAAATTATAACCATCCATCGTTAGTTTTTGTGGGATATATGAATGAGATTTTTTTGCGAATGGTGTTTGATAAGCCAGAAGAACAAACCAAACAAAACATCATTAAAAATACATTAGAACTAGCTGAAGCATTGGAAAACCTTACCAGAAAGGAAGCTCCAAATCATATTTCGGTGATGGCTTTGCATGGAAATCAGATGTATAATGAAACCGGAATAGCAGATGTACCTATGGTTATTGGTTGGAATTTATATTATGGATGGTACGGAGGTAGAATTAATGAATTGGGAGTTTTTTTAGATGATGAATTTGCCAAATATTCGCAAAGGCCATTGATAATTTCAGAATATGGAGTGGGGGCTGATGTACGAATACATAATGACAATCCTAAAAGATTTGATTTTTCTGAAGAATATCAATTCGAATATCATCCGGGATATTATAAGCAAGTTAATGAAAGAGATTTTGTGATTGGTATGGCAGCTTGGAATTTTGCTGATTTTGGTTCGGAGTTTAGGGGAGATGCTATGCCGCATATCAATCAAAAGGGCTTGGTAAATTTTGATAGAACTCCCAAAAATATTTTTCATTGGTATAAGGCTGCTTTAAAGCCAAATAAAAAGATGGGGCAATTTTTTAAAGCATTACAAAAGTATATTGCCGATGATAACGAAAAGGAAGTTAAGATCATTACTAACCAAAAAGTAATTTTAAAAGATAATTACGGGTATCGTACAGAATTAAAACCGTTTAATAATTTGGTCAGTTATTATGCAAATTTGATTGAAGGAAAAAATGTATTTGAATTATATGATGAAACAGGCAAAATTTTAGATTCATTGCAGATATATTACTATAAACCAGACCTTAGAAAGATTGATGAACTTGCTGTAAATTTTGGAACAGAAAGCTATTTTAAAGATAGTTATGATAGAATCTGGGTTCCGTTAAAAGAAGTTTCTATCATAAATATTAAAGGAGAGGTAAAGAATAGTAACACTAGTACTAATATTAAAGAAACTGTTGATGATCCGCTTTATCAATCCTCAGTTTCAGATATTGAAGAAATTTATATTGATGTTCCTAAAGGGAGTTATGAAATTACGATAAAGCTTTCAAAACATGGAAAGAATAGCGCTCTTGTTTATGAACTGAGCAAAGAACAAAATAGTATTGAATCAGGCGAAACTATTAACACGCTTCTCATAAACGAGAATCCAATTAACATACCGCACCTAGAGCCTTTTTCTAAAACAGATTTAAAATTGACTATTGATGTTGATTTAGGTATTTTGATAAGATCACCTAAAGGGAAATTTTCAGTTTCCGGAATTTTATTGAAAAAGAAAAAATAAATCCTATTCTTAAGGGCATAGGAATTAGATGATACTTTTTTGGTAAATTGCTTATATTTAAAAAAAATAATCTTCAATGAAAAATATAAGCCTAGTAATAATTCTTTTACTAATTTCTTTATCAGCTTGCGCACAACCGTATGAATCATCTGTTAAGGCCAATTCTGTAGATAAATCAAGTTATACAACAGAACTTATTATGAAAGAAGCCAGTATACCTTGGGGTATGGCTTTTTTACCTGATCAAAGTCTATTGGTGACTGATAAGAATGGCAAAATGTATCATTACTCAAAAGGTTCTGTACAGGAAATTAAAGGAGTTCCTGAAGTATATGTAACAGGGCAAGGAGGGCTGCTTGACGTGGAGATTCATCCAAACTTTAAAGAAAATAGTTGGGTGTATTTAACGTAT
The DNA here is from genome assembly GCA_020435885.1 of Flavobacteriaceae bacterium. Taxonomy (GTDB): domain Bacteria; phylum Bacteroidota; class Bacteroidia; order Flavobacteriales; family Flavobacteriaceae; genus Aureibaculum. The sequence goes on along the minus strand of JAGQYU010000230.1, from coordinate 7,490 downwards.
TCCTCTCAGTCAGGTGAAGGAGAAGGTAGTAATACAGCTTTGTTAAGAGCAAAACTTGTAAATAATACATTGACTGATAAAAAAGTACTTTACAAAGCTTCGCCAAATTCATCCAAAGGACATCATTTTGGTTCAAGAATTGAATTTGATGATAAAGGTTATCTGTATTTTACCATTGGTGATAGAGGAGATAGAGATATCAATCCTCAGGATCTTGCCAAAGATGGCGGAAAAGTGTATAGATTACACGATGACGGTAGTATCCCTACTGATAACCCTTTTATTTCAGAATCAGGAGCTAAAAAAGCAATTTATTCCTATGGGCATAGAAACCCACAAGGGCTTATCAAAAATCCATATACGGGTGAAATTTGGGAGCATGAACACGGTCCAAAAGGCGGTGATGAGATCAATATTATAAAACCCGGAAAAAATTATGGTTGGCCGGTAATTAGCTATGGAATTAATTATGACGGAACTACTTTTACGGATATTACTGCCAGAGAAGGAATGGTACAGCCTCTTTTTTATTGGGTGCCGTCTATTGCCCCATGCGGAATGACCTTTGTTACTTCAGATAAATACCCTAATTGGAAAGGTAATCTGTTGGTTGGCTCACTTTCTATACAATACTTAGAACGACTAGTTTTACAGAACAATAAAGTGGTAAAAAGAGAAAGGCTTTTAGATAAGATGGGACGTATTCGGAACGTGTTGCAAGGGCCTGATGGATATATTTATGTAGCCGTTGAAGGGAAAGGTATTCTTAAATTGATTCCTAAAAAATAAATTGGCATACTTCTTACACAATTGGTTAAATTTGTAAAGTAAATGTGAAGATACCATGCTAATAATTGGAATTGCCGGTGGAACCGGAAGTGGAAAGACCACAGTTGTTAATCAAATCATTAATGAATTGCCAAATCAAGAAGTAACTGTTATTTCGCAAGATTCATACTATAAGACAACTGATAATCTAACTTACCAAGAACGTACAAAAATTAATTTCGACCACCCAAGAGCCATCGATTTCGACTTGTTGGTAGACCATTTAGGCGAACTTAAAAAAGGCAATATTGTTGAGCAGCCTATTTATTCCTTTGCAGCGCACAACAGAACAAAAGACACTATTGTAACACATCCTAGTAAAGTGTTGATTGTGGAAGGCATTTTGATTTTTACAAATCAAAATTTACGTGATATGATCGATATAAAGATTTATGTCCATGCCGATTCTGATGAGCGTTTAATTCGCAGACTACGTAGGGATATTAGTGAAAGAGGTAGAGATATTGATGAAGTATTGCAACGGTATCAGCAAACCTTAAAACCTATGCATGAGCAGTTTATAGAACCATCTAAAATGTATGCAGATATCATTATTCCAAATGACAGATATAATACAGTTGCTGTTGATATTGTAAGGACCGTTATTAGTGAGCGTTTATAGGTATTTATATGACTTTCAAGCAGTTTAGAAATCATAAAATAGTTAAATTTGTAAGTAACAGATATGTTCTCATACTGTTGGTTTTTATTGTTTGGATGTTTTTTGCTGATGAAAATTCATACTTGTTACATAGGGAGCTAGATAATGAAATTAATGAGTTAGAAGATGTGAATGAATATTATCGTAGAGAAACCAAGGCAGACAAGAAAAAAATCAAAGATCTTCAAAATCCTGACTCGTTAGAACGTTTTGCCAGAGAGGAATATAAAATGAAACGCAAGGATGAAGATATTTATATTATAGAATTTGATTCTACGAAAAATAACTGATTATGAGCAATTTTTTGTTCAACGAATTTGAACCCGTTTCCGCAAAAGAATGGAAGCAAAAAATACAGGTAGACCTCAAAGGAGCTGATTACAACGAAACTCTTTTATGGAAAACTAACGAGGGTATAACTGTTAAACCCTTCTATCATAATGATGAATACGTTTCATTAACTACGGAAACCAACGTTAAGAAATTCTCTATTTGCCAATCAGTTTTTGTCGATAATGAAAAAACCGCTAACAAACTTGTTATAGATGCACTTAACAGAGGTGCAACTGCCATACAATTTGAAGCAAATGAACCATTTAATATTGAAATTTTATTAGAAAATGTCATTGCGAGTGGAGCGAAGCAATCTCTTCAATTGTATTTCAAATTCAACTTCCTTTCACTAGATTTTATTAACGAGTTATTAGAGAAGACCAAAAATCGTAAAATTTTTCTAAATATAGACCCTATTGGTAATCTCGCTAAAAGCGGAAACTGGTTTACTCAAAGCAAAGAAAAAGATTTTGATATCTTAAAGAATATTCTGTTAAAAACATCAGAAAATGTAAGTGTTTTAGCCGTAGATGTTTCTTTATATCAAAATGCAGGTGCTACAATGGTTCAACAAGTAGCTTATGCCTTGGCACATGTGAATGAATATTTTAACTTCATTTTGAACGATAATGTCACTTCGAGCGCAGTCGAGAAGCCTATCCAATTCAATTTTGCCGTTGGCAGCAACTATTTTTTCGAAATAGCAAAGTTAAGAGCATTCAGGTATTTGTTTAGTTTACTTTGTCAGGAATACAATTTCAATACAGAATCACATATTTTCACTACGCCTAGTTTACGAAATAAAACATTGTATGATTATAATGTAAATCTGTTACGAACCACAACAGAATGTATGAGTGCCATTTTAGGAGGTTCTGATGTAGTCAGCAATGCAGCTTATGATAGTTTTTTCCATAAATCAAATGAGTTTGGAGAGCGTATTGCCCGTAATCAATTGTTGATTTTACAAAATGAAAGTTATTTGAACGAAGCCTCTCAAATTGCAGATGGTTCGTATTATATAGAAGCTCTAACTGAGCAAATTGCTGAGAAAGCATTAGCTATCTTTAAGGATATTGAAAAGACAGGAGGTTTTGTAAAACAACTGATAGAAGGTACCATTCAACGTAAAATTGAAGAAAGCGCTCAAAAAGAGCAAGAGCAGTTCAATAACGGAGAACTTATATTATTGGGAAC
>JAGQYU010000230.1:0-4325 GCA_020435885.1 Flavobacteriaceae bacterium | reverse complement strand
GCTGAACAAATGGAACAAGAACGTTTAAAAACTGAATAAAATGCCAAGAAAAGATATCCAACATATTCAACTCAAAACGCAAGATTCAAAACGTAAAACTTTTGAACATGAAGATTTTGTAGCTGGTATTGCTCCCAATTTACGAGGGCCATATTCAACAATGTATGTACGTCAGCCATGGACTATCCGCCAATATGCAGGTTTCTCTACGGCTGAGGAAAGTAATGCCTTTTACAGGAGGAATTTAGCTGCTGGGCAAAAAGGACTCTCCGTTGCTTTTGATTTGGCAACGCACCGTGGGTATGATTCTGACCATGAGCGTGTACAAGGCGATGTTGGTAAAGCAGGTGTTGCTATTGATTCCGTGGAGGATATGAAAATTCTTTTCGATCAAATTCCACTGGATCAAATGTCTGTTTCTATGACCATGAACGGTGCTGTACTGCCCATTTTGGCCTTTTACATCATAGCTGCAGAAGAGCAGGGAGTAAGCTCTGAAAAATTGTCAGGCACTATCCAGAATGATATTTTAAAAGAGTTCATGGTTCGCAATACGTACATTTATCCGCCAACGCCTTCCATGAAAATCATTGCTGATATTTTTAAATATACCAGTAAAAATATGCCGAAATTTAATTCTATTTCCATTTCCGGATACCATATGCAGGAAGCTGGTGCTACTCCTGAAATTGAACTGGCATATACGTTGGCTGATGGATTGGAATACATTAGAACCGGTATAGAAGCTGGAATGGATATAGACAGTTTTGCTCCGCGTTTATCATTCTTTTGGGCAATTGGTATGGATCATTTTCAAGAGATTGCCAAAATGCGTGCCGGTAGGATGTTGTGGGCTAAGATGGTAAAACAATTCAATCCAAAGAATGCCAAATCGCTGGCATTGCGTACACACTGCCAAACTAGTGGTTGGAGTTTAACAGCGCAAGATCCTTTTAATAATGTGGCTCGTACAGCAATTGAAGCCATGGCTGCAGCTTTTGGAGGAACACAGAGCTTACATACCAATGCTTTGGATGAGGCCATTGCGTTGCCAACAGATTTTTCAGCACGTATTGCACGCAATACACAGTTGTACATCCAACAGGAAACACATATCACTAAAACGGTTGATCCTTGGGCGGGTTCTTATTATGTTGAAAAATTAACCAATGATATTGCTAATAAGGCATGGGAGCTTATTCAAGAGGTTGAAAACCTTGGCGGAATGACCAAAGCTATAGAAAAAGGAATTCCTAAACTTAGAATTGAAGAGGCTGCCGCCATAAAACAAGCAAAGATTGATAGTGGACAAGAAATTATTGTAGGTGTTAACAACTATCAGTTAGACCACGAAGATCCGTTGCACATTTTAGAGGTTGATAATAATGCAGTTAGAAATGCACAAGTTGAAAGACTTCAGCAAATAAAAGCATCTAGAAATACGGCAAAAGTAAAGGAGGCATTGGTTAATTTAACTGAGTGCGCCCAATCAGGTGATGGAAATTTATTAGATTTGGCTGTACAGGCAGCTAGAGAAAGAGCCACGTTAGGTGAAATTTCTGATGCTTTGGAAAAAGTATTTGGTAGGTATAAAGCCTCCATAAATTCAATTACAGGCGTGTATAGCAGAGAAATAAAAGAAGACGAAACCTTTAAAAAAGCTGTTGAGCTGGCTGATAAATTTGCTGAGTTGGAGGGACGTCGCCCTCGTATTATGGTAGCAAAAATGGGTCAGGATGGGCATGATCGTGGTGCAAAAGTTGTGGCCACCAGTTTTGCTGATCTTGGTTTTGATGTGGATATAGGCCCCTTGTTCCAAACTCCAAAAGAAGCGGCAAAACAGGCAGTTGAGAATGACGTACATGTATTGGGAGTTTCTTCCTTAGCGGCAGGGCATAAGACCTTGGTTCCTCAGGTATGGGAAGAACTGAAAAAATATGGTAGAGAGGATATTATGGTAATAGCAGGTGGGGTTATTCCTCCACAAGATTATCAATTTTTATTTGATGCTGGGGTTGTAGGTGTTTTTGGCCCTGGGACTAAAATTGCAAAAGCAGCTATCGATATTTTAGAAATATTGATTGATAGTGTTGAGGAGTAGCAACTAATCCTGAAGGGCAAATACTCGCTGCAACAATGTACTGGTTCTAGAAGCTACGTCTGTTCGTATTTCTTTCTCCTGAATGGCTATCATCGTGTAAACGCCCCCCAATGCTTCATTGGTTACATAATCTGTTAGATCAGGATTTACTTTATTGAACACTAAAGGCAAGCTGTTATATTTATTGATAAGATTCTTCCATATTTTATCAGCTCCAACTTTTTGGAAAGAGCTCTTAATTACCGGATGAAATTTGGTATACAAAGCCTCAGACGTATTGTTTTCTAAATAATTGGTTGCGGCATTGTCAGCTCCTAAAAGAATGTTCTTAGCATCTTCAAAAGTTATGTTTTTAACTGCATCTACAAAAATAGGTGTAGCCTCGTTTACAGCATCTTCAGCAGCTCTATTCAATATTTTCAGTCCCTCATCAGCCAAACTGCTTAGCCCTATGTCACGTAAAGTTTTATCAACTTTTTGAAGTTCTTGCGGAAGCAGAATTTTAACTAATTCATTCTTATAGAAACCGTCTTCCATGGTGAGTTTACTTACTTGCTTTTCAATACCAATGTTTAAAGCCTGCTTTAAACCCGAAATTATATCGGCATCCGTAACAGGATTTTGTGGTAATTGATTAACTACTTGTTGAAGTTCAGAACAAGAGTTTAAGAAAAATAAAGGGATAAAAAGAAGAATTTTAAAAGCTCTCATGTATTACAGTTTAATGACATTTTATTTAGCGTAGAATTTATTCTTTTATTGTAGAGTATTAAATCTTTTCAAAATGCTCTTTTGTTAGTTCGTGTTGTACATTGCCTGTATGTTTTATGTGGCTGGGCTCAAATAATAGAACCCAGACTTCTTCTTTTGCTATAGGTTTGTGTTCAACCCCTTTAGGCACTATAAGCATTTCTCCTTCATTAAGTGTTATTTTTCTATCTCTAAACTCTATGATCAACGTTCCTTTTACAATATAAAAGAGTTCGTCCTCATCCTTATGGTTGTGCCATACAAACTCACCTTTAAGCTTAGCCAATTTTACATCTTGCCCGTTTAATTGACCAATAATTTTAGGACTCCAATGTTCATTGAATAATGAAAATTTTTTCTTGATATTTACTACTTCCATATATTAATTTTCTAAAAACTTAGGAGCTTTTCTGTGTTTGGTGCCTTGCTCATAAGCATAGGCAATTTCCAATAATACAGGCTCACTCCAAGCTCTGCCAAAAAAGGAGATCCCTACTGGTAACTCATCTACGAATCCCATAGGAACAGTAATGTTAGGATAGCCGGCCCTTGCAGCAGGTGAGGAACTTCCAATATGAAAAGCATCACCATTTACATGGTCTGTTTTCCATGCTGGGCCTCCTGTAGGGGCAATGATAGCATCTAAGTTATGTTCGTCCATCACTCGGTCTATGCCTTCTTCTCTTGAACCTTTGAGCATATTTTCCAATGTTTTTTTGTAATCATCAGAATCTAAACCATCTTTTTCTAGCGCCATTTCTAAATAGCGTTGATTATAGAAATTCATTTCAATAGAATCTTTTTTATTGAATTCAATAAGTTCTTCCAGATTTTTGATAGGTGCATTTGGGCCTAGTGATGCAAAATACTTGTTCAGCCCGTCTTTATATTCATATAGCATCACTTGGAATGATAAACCTCCTACGTTGTTTTCAGCAATATTATCAATCTCAATAACTTCGGCACCTTGCTCTTTTATAAAGGCTACGGCTTTGTTAAAAACGGTATCCACCTTATAATGCCTACCCAAAGGAGCTTTGTATAAGCCGATGCGTTTTCCTTTTAAACCATCTTTTTTAAGGAATTGGGTATAGTCTTTTTGTATGTGAGGCTCACTTGCTAGCGTTTTTACATCGGATGAATCAATACCAGTTAGAACACTTAAACAAATAGCCGCATCAGTAATATTTCTAGCCATAGGGCCACCGGTATCTTGTGTAAAAGAAATTGGAATTACCCCTGATCTGCTAACCAAACCAACGGTTGGTTTGATACCTACAATGCCATTTGCATTGGATGGACATACAATAGAGCCATTAGTCTCCGTACCGATTGCAATAGTAGCCAAATTGGCTGAAATTGCTGCCCCAGATCCTGAACTGGAACCACAAGGGTTTCTATCTAAAACATAAGGATTTTTTGTTTGCCCATTAACACCGCTCCATCCACTTGAGGACATTTCTCCTCTAAAATT
>JAGQYU010000229.1:908-1836 GCA_020435885.1 Flavobacteriaceae bacterium | reverse complement strand
TTGAGGACATTTCTCCTCTAAAATTGGCCCACTCGCTTAAGTTTGCTTTTCCTATAATTACTGCACCGGCTTCTCGCAATTTTTTTGCAATAAAACTATCTTGCAAAGGTTTAGAGTTTGCTAATGCTCTTGAGCCTGCTGTGGTAAACATATTATCGTGGGTGTCGATATTATCTTTAAGCAGGATTGGAATGCCATGCATAGGCCCTCTTACTTTACCTTCTTTTAATTCATTGTCAAGTTGCTCAGCAATAGAAATAGCATCAGGGTTTACCTGAATAATAGAGTTTAATTGAGGTCCGCTTTTGTCTATGGCTTCAATTCTATCAAGGTAACTTTGTACAACTTCTTTAATAGTAAAATCTCCATTTTTGTATCCTTCCTGAAGTTCAATAATGGTGATTTCTTCAAACTTGAAGTCTTTGGTTTGATTCGGCTCTTCTTTGTCTGTTGAAGTAACACATGATGAAATGATACTTGTTATAGAAAGAATCAAAATAATACGCATAGAAATGTTTTTAGCTTTCATAGTAAGGTGATTTATGATGAATAAAGATAAATATTTTTATCTACTAAAAAGATTTCTAGATGTAGAAATAGGTGTATAAAAAAAGAAGCTGAGGTTGTCAGCTTCTTCTCTATTATACTAATTGCTATGAAAAAGAATGTAATACGTGTTATTACTTTACAAAAGTATGAGAGTGGTTTTTTTCAAAAAATGATATTTATCATGTCTTTAAAAAAGGAGCCGAAGCAAATGATAGATTTGAACTTCGGCTTAGAGGCATTTTCAGTGGTTGCCTGTGTTGTAAACTATATTTATTAACTAACTCATATATAATACAACTATAGAGGCAAAATTCCTACCTTACTGATTGGTCTTTTTTATAAAAAATAAAAAAGCTGTAACATTTTTATTGCTACAGCT
>JAGQYU010000229.1:0-792 GCA_020435885.1 Flavobacteriaceae bacterium | reverse complement strand
TCTCTGTTATCATCAACCCAAAAATAAGAAGGGCTCATACCTTTTCCTTGTAGTACAAATTTGTGTAACTCCGTTTTATTACCATTAATATTGGCTTCGTATTTACCTAAATAATTAACGGTTTGATTTTTACTAACATACAACTTAGTTTCATCAAGTGAGTTGAAAATAAAAGTACCTTCACGGTCAAAAGGAAGTTGTGGTATAACAGCCCAAAGGTTAAAACTAGGGATAGTTCTCTCAGGCATCCTTAAAGTTGATGAATATTTTTCTTTAATATACGGCTTAAGCTTAGCATCATTTACAGCTTCATCTTTATAATCTCCTTTAAAAGCCCAATACGAAGCATTTCCGTTTCCTTTTTTAATCCTTTCGCCTATAAACTGAACAGCTTTAATGTTCGAATCCATAGTGCCATCAAAAACAAGTTTTGTTGGAGTTACCATTTTTTCAGAATCATTATCTGTCAATAGGCTAAAGTTCATGGTTTCATTTTTGAAATCGGCATTAACAGTAGTTTGTAAAGTTACTGTTTTAGCACCATTTTCATCAGAAAGATCAGTTTTCTTAATACTGATGTATCCTTTTGTATCAGCAGAAGTGTACACATACGTTTTTTCAGCTTTCTCTTGAGAAAAAGCAATAGCAACTACACAAAATAATGTGAAGATTAGGGGTAATTTTCTTTTCATATATTCTTTTTTTATCGCTAGGGGATGCAATAAAGCCTTAAAATATTAACACCATAGCAATTGTTAATAATATACAAATATATAATTTTTTTAATTAGTG
>JAGQYU010000032.1 GCA_020435885.1 Flavobacteriaceae bacterium | reverse complement strand
CCATGGAACTGGGAAGAAAAGGTGAACTGATAACCCACGATAAAGACCATGCTGTACTTACATTGATGGATATGGACAAGGTTATTGAAAATAATTTTGTAGAAGTATATCCTGACATGACACTTGGTGATATAGTGCATAATGCAGTGGTAAAATCCAACAGAAATATCTTCCCTGTAGTTAGTGAAAAAAACAAAGAATTATTGGGTATTATTTTGTTAGATGATATCCGCCCAATTATGTTCGATCAAACTTTGTATGATAATGTAAAGGCTAGGGACGTGATGCAAAATCCTCCTGAAAGAATTGAATTAGGTAAAGACAAAATGACCAGTATTATGAGAAAGTTTCAAGACAGCAGCGCGTGGAATTTGCCTGTTGTTGAAAGGAATAAATACGTTGGTTTTATATCAAAATCTAAATTATTGACCGTTTACAGAAGAAAACTGATTGAAGTAACTTCTTAATTGCTTAAAAACTCTACTGCTTTATCAGGGAAATCTGTAAAAACTCCATCTAGCTGTAATTTATTAAAGCCAAAATCCAGTAGCTCATCAAACGAATTAAAATTACCAAGATCATCAGCTCTAAATGTATAGGCATGTACCGTTAAGCCTAATGCATGTGCGTTTTGTACAAAATCGGATATTTCAATAACACCCTCTTTTTCAGAATATAGCTGTTTATACCAAGGCCCTACCCCATCTGCATAAGTAGCATATTCTTCCAACAGTTTTTCTTCTTCCTTAAATTCTATCAACTGAACCAAAAATAATTCAGAACCTAGCTCTTTTCGTATTCTTTTAAGTTCTTTTGCATCAAAACATTGTAAAATGCAATTGTCCTTTTTTGTTGAATACCCATAGTTTTTTAATATCTCTAGCACTATGCCTGAAATATCCTTTCCTTCTTTATGATGAAATTCCGGTTCTTTAATTTCAGGATAAATACCAACATTATTTCCTGTACTTTCATTTAAGCCTTGAATAAGTTCCAGCTCATCCTGTAAAGAATGTAATTTAAAATGTGATTTCCACAGCGGAAATCTTTTTTCGTACACAGCTTTATTAGTTTTTGGATCAAAACGTTCCGTAACGTTTAGTTGCCTAAGTTCTTCATACGTAAAATCAATTACATAATACTTACCATCATCTCGTTTTCTGTCAGGAAATTGTTGAGCCACATCGGTTACTGTTTCTAAATGGATATCGTGAATAACTATCGGAACATCATCTTTAGAAAGTACTATATCTTGCTCAATAAAATCAGGATGCATAGCATAGGCCATAGCTTTGGCTTCCAGCGTGTGTTCCGGCAAATAACCGGAAGCCCCCCGATGCGCAATAACAACTTTTTGAGAAGTGTTTTCCATAGGTTTTGATTTTTTGGCAGTAGTACAACTACCTAGCAATACAACTAAAACAATAAGCAATTTTATTGATTTCATCTTTCTAAAGATATAACTTTTTGTAGTTTAGCAAAGTTAAAAATAGTTACGCCTTGAAACTTCTATTAAAAATATTATTCGTGATTTTTTTAGCAGCTTTTATTACTGGGCTTGTAATGAAAAGTTACGGTTACGATGCGGGTAATATCATTGTTGGTATTAGTGTACTTTTTATGGCTTTTATATTAATGCCTGTATTTATTTTCTACAGGTACCAAAAAGGGAAGTACAAAAAATATGTGTTAGACACTAAAAAGAAAAATCCTTTTAAGCTGGATAAAGATCAACTGATCTAGTAGTTTTTCAAAAAACGAGATTCTTCACTACGTTCAGAATGACACAACTAGTTCAAATTACGTTTTTGAATAAAAAAGCGTTTTAATAGTTCCCCACATTCTTCTTCCATAACTCCGCCTACTACTTTTGTTTTTGGGTGCAATTGTGTTTTGTAATGCAAAAAACCTCTTTGTTCGTCTCTTGCTCCGTATACAATTTTACCAATTTGTGTCCAATAGCTAGCTCCTGCACACATCTGGCAAGGTTCTAATGTAACATATAATGTGCAGTCTTTTAAATATTTACCTCCTAAAAAGTCAGACGCTGCCGTAAATGCCTGCATCTCGGCATGAGCCGTAACATCATTCAAGGTTTCGGTTAAGTTGTGGGCTCTGGCAATGATCTGATTATTGATAACAACTACTGCCCCTATGGGCACTTCATTCTTCTCAAAAGCGAATTCAGCCTCCTGTAAAGCACGTTTCATAAAATAGGTATCATCAAAAGGGTCTACCATGTTTTCAAATTTCAGTAAAAATACAATTTAGTACCGTAGATTAGTAATTTGTAAAAATATTTTATCGATGTCCATTTCATCTTGTAAATTTGCATTATGTCCCAGAAAATATTAGATACTGTTCATTTGCCTTCAGATTTACGAAAAATCCCCGTTGAAGATTTACCTCAACTGGCACAAGAGCTCCGTGAGTTTATTATAGACGTGGTTGCTACCAAAGAAGGGCATTTGGGTGCTAGCCTTGGCGTTGTAGAACTTACCATTGCTTTACATTATGTATTTGATACTCCTAACGATCTGTTAGTTTGGGATGTGGGGCATCAGGCATACGGACATAAAATACTAACCGGAAGAAAAGATATTTTTCATACCAACAGACAATTAGGAGGTATTTCCGGCTTTCCAAAACGTAGTGAAAGTGAATTTGATACTTTTGGTGTTGGGCATTCATCTACCTCTATTTCTTCAGCACTCGGAATGGCCATTGCTTCAAAATTAAATGGTAATCTCACCAAAAACCATATTGCTGTTATTGGCGATGCCAGCATAGCCAGCGGCATGGCCTTTGAAGGCTTAAACCATGCAGGGGTAACCGATGCTAATGTATTAATCATTTTGAATGATAATGCTATGGGTATAGATCCAAGCGTAGGAGCATTGAAAGAGTATCTTACGGATGTAAAAGCCAACAAAAAGCCTAGACGTGCAAATATTATTGAAGCATTGAATTTTGATTACTCCGGGCCTATTGATGGGCATGATATTGATCGGTTAATCACTGAGCTCACACGTTTAAAGAATCTGAAAGGTCCACGTTTTCTGCATATTATCACAACAAAAGGAAAAGGACTACAAAAAGCTGAGGAAGATCAGGTTACATACCATGCCCCCGGGAAGTTTGATAAACTTACCGGAGAAAAACTATCTAAATCAGATGAAAATCTGCCTCCTAAATATCAAGATATATTCGGCTTGACCTTAGTTGAACTGGCAAAAAAGAACAAAAAGATTGTTGGTATTACACCCGCCATGCCTACTGGTAGTTCTTTAAAGTTTATGCTGGAAGAAATCCCCGAAAGGGCTTTTGATGTAGGTATTGCAGAACAGCACGCTGTAACATTGGCCGCCGGCATGGCTACCCAAGGACTCATTCCGTTTTGTACTATTTATTCTACTTTTTTGCAACGTGCTTACGATCAATTAATACACGATGTTGCTTTGCAAAATCTTCCGGTCATTTTTTGTTTAGACAGAGCCGGTTTAGTAGGTGAAGACGGGGCTACACATCATGGTGTTTTTGATATTGCTTACCTAAGATGCATCCCTAATCTGAATATTGCGACTCCTATGAATGAAATAGAGCTCAGAAATATGATGTACACCGCACAATTAGGTCTTAAAAATCCAATAGCCATACGCTACCCAAGAGGAAGGGGTGTTACCATTGATTGGCAAAAACCTTTTGAGAAGATTGAAATAGGGAAAGGAAGAGCTCTTAAAGAAGGCACTGATATTGCAGTATTGAGTATTGGAGCTATAGGAAATACTATTACTAAGGCTATTGAAAATATTAGCAGTGTTGCCCACTATAATATGCGTTTTGTAAAACCATTGGATGAAGGTTTGTTACATACTGTTTTTGATAAATTCAACAAAATAATAACTGTTGAGGATAGCATCATTAAAGGTGGTTTCGGTTCGGCAATTTTAGAGTTTGCAAATGAACATCACTATACTAATAAAAGTATTGAATGCCTTGGTATTCCTGATGAGTTTATAGAACATGGTTCTGTTGAAGAATTACACAAATCGATAGGGTTAGACGTCCTAAGTATTAAAAAATTTATAAATTCGCAGGCTTAAACAAGTCTTATGAAAAAAAGGATCATTAGCTTTTTTATCATCATTTGTTTTGCAACTGTTTCTTTTTCGCAAGTAAACGATAGTTTGATTGTTAGAAAAGAAATGGACATCCATAAAATAGTACCTCGCTTTAAAGCAATAGATATTTCTGATATTCTAGAAGCTACAAGACCGATGGTAAATATGGATTCCATTACGCTTACAGCGGCAGATTCACTGCGGATAAAATTAGATTCTTTATTACTTCCTTTTTATGATATTACTTACGATCCTTCAGTAAAGGATTACGCTTATACGCCAAAATACAGAATGACTATACGCCCCATAAAAGAGGATACTATTTATATACCTATCCCTAAAAGAAATGGCGAATATATTCGAGGTAAAAGGAGGTTGAGAATAGACCCCATTGAGGTCTTAAACCCTATAACCAGAGCTACTATTAAAACGCAAAAATATGCTGATGACCCTGTTTGGTGGAAAAACAAGAACAGTATAGGTCTTGATATTAGTGAGGCTACTTTCCTTAACTGGAATGCCGGTGGTAATAATTCCATTTCAGGGTTGGTAAAAGTAAATTTAGTAAGGAACTACAAAAAGCTGCACTTGCTTTGGAATAACGAAATATTCCTTCGTTATGGTTTGAATCAACAACAAGACAAAGGCCTTAGAAAAACAGATGATAAGTTTCAGGTAAACTCAACATTCGGTTATAGAAAAGACACTATTTCTAACTGGTTTTATTCTGTAAAACTCAATTTCAACACACAATTTACCAATGGTTATTCGTATCCTGATACCAGTACTCCTATTTCACGGTTTTTTGCCCCCGCTTACTTGTTCTTAGGTGCTGGAACTCATTACGAATTAAAGAATCAAAAATTCTCTTTATATCTTTCTCCCATCACCTTAAAATCTACTTTTGTAAATGATAAAGCCCTTTCGGATGAGGGCGCTTTTGGTGTGGAAAAAGGAGAGCGCTCAAGACATGAATTTGGTACTCTTATTCAAACCGAATGGGACAAAGTAATGGGTAAAAACGTAGTAATGACCAATAAACTCAGTCTGTATTCAGATTACCTGAACAAATTTGGAAACATTGATATCAACTGGGAATTGCACTTTAATTTTGCCATCAACAAACATTTTAAGGCAAATTTAGGAGGCTATTTATTGTATGATGATGATATCAAATTTAAAGAAGATAAAGACAACGATGGTGTTTTAGAAACCTCCGGAGCCAGAGTTCAGTTAAAGCAACTGTTAGGAATTGGTGTTCAATTCGTATTCTAAAGTATTATAATTCTATTCCCTTAATCTTTTTATGGAGTAAAATAGCCGCTCCGTCTGACATTCCGGCTATAAAATTACAGATTGAAAGAATCCTGTTATAAACACTATCATCAAGAATTGCATATTTTGCAGGCAATAAATGCATTAATAACTTATCGTAATTAGAAGCCTTGTTTTCATACACATTATTGATTGCCGTTATAAAAACATCCAACAAATCAGCTAAAATTGCATATCCTGAAACTTCTTTTTCAATAACTTCTTTGCTCTTATAAACCTTGCTGACACTTATCTTTATAATATCATTGATCTGAGCTTCATATTTGCACTTATCCAACAAAGAAATTTGATAATTCCCTTGGAGGATAGCTTCTTCATTCTTCAAAAACACATGTGCCGCTTCATTGATCAAATTCCCTATAGCCAAGGCTCTTAAATAGCTCAACCTGTCTTGCTTGGTCTTTAATTGATAATATTTTTCTGTATTGATGGTGTCTCTCACCAGATTGATCAAATATTCCAATGCAAATTCTTCTTCTATCAAACCAAGGTTGATACCATCTTCAAAATCAATGATAGTATAGCAAATATCATCTGCCGCTTCAACCAAAAACGCCAAAGGGTGTCTATTAAAAGCTACGCTTTCTTTCCGTACACTTGCAAGTCCCAACTCATTAGCGATATCTAAAAAAGTATCTTTTTCAGATTGAAAAAACCCATACTTTTTATCAATAATATTATTTGTTGGTTTTTTAGGCAATGATTCTTTGGGATATTTCATAAAAGCACCCAGTGTTGCATACGAAAGCCTTAGCCCGCCTTCAATACCATCTCTACTTTCTGTAAGTATTTTAAAGCCGTTTGCATTTCCTTCAAAATCGATAAGATCTTGCCATTGTTCAGCAGTTAACATATCCTTATACTTTTGCCCTTTACCATTCTTAAAATATTCGCCAATGGCTTTTTCTCCACTATGCCCAAATGGTGGATTCCCAATATCATGCGCCAAGCAAGCACTTGCCACAATAGCTCCAAAATCATTTGCCTGATAGCCCTGTTCTTTAAGACTTGGATATTTTTCTAATAATTGTTTGCCTACAATCCTCCCTAAAGAACGCCCTACAACTGATACCTCCAAACTATGTGTCAACCTTGTGTGAACAAAATCAGTTTTTGAAAGCGGAACAACCTGTGTTTTGTCTTGCAAACTTCTAAAAGAGTCTGAAAAGATCACCCTGTCATAATCTACTTCAAAACCAATTCTTGTTTCGTCTTGATCTTTACGGTTTCTTTTTTTTACGTCTCCAAACCTCTTTAAAGAAAGTAGTTGTTCCCAGTTCATTTTTTGTGCTATTTTTTGTGCTTGCAATGTACGTATTTTTCAACCGTTTTTTGTTTACATTAATTTAAAATGCCATCTTCTTTCGTAACAAAAACTTAACTTAATTATTAATAATACTTAACTTCAACTTAACCCCTACTTTACATGATACTTCTTTCTTTGCAACAGAAAATAATCATGTAATAAATGAAATTATTTACATCTATATTAATGCTTTTAATAGTATCCTTTGCCGGAGCTCAAGAAAAAGGTGCTATACAAGGAACTGTTTTAGATGTTGAGGCTAACAACGAGCCTTTGGCCTTTGCTAAAATTTATGTAAAGGATTCTAAAGCAAATAGCTCAACTGATCTTTACGGTACTTATTATATGAATCTAGAACCGGGTACTTATACATTAGTATTTGGTTTTGCCGGTTACCAAAAGGTAGAAGTTCCAAATATAATTGTAAAAGCCGGCGAAGTTACAACACTTGAAAATACCATTTTGGTAGCACTACAAATCCCTACAAATTTAGAAGTTTCAAAAAAATCAATCCTAAAAGAAACTACTGCTTCATTGTATAATAATTAAGATACATAATGAAAATATATATATCATTCCTTTTATTTTTTGTTACCACTGTGTTTTTTGCTCAAACCGGAACTATTCAAGGAGTAGTTTTAGATAAAGAATCTGGTAACGAACCTTTGCCTTTTGCAAATGTGTATATTAAAGATTCTCAGACGGGTACCAGTACAGACCTCGACGGTATTTATCTCTTTAAAGCACAACCCGGAACATATACGTTGGTTTTCACTTTTGTGGGATACCAAAAAATAGAAGTCCCAAATATAATTGTAAAAGCCGGCGAGGTAACTACGCTGGAAAATGTGATAATGGGTGCTACTGAAGGGGTTTCATTAAATGAAGTTATTGTAAAAGCCACCACGCAAAAAGAAAGTGTAGCTGCACTATTGACCGAACAGAAAAAGGCAGTTGAAATTAAAACTGCCATCGGTGCCGAAGAACTTTCAGCAAAAGGCATCAGTGATGCTGCTTCTGCTGTAACAAAAATCTCAGGTGTTTCAAAACAAGAAGGTTCAAGTAATGTTTATGTGCGCGGATTGGGTGATAGATACCTGAATACAACCTTTAATGGTCTTTCGTTACCATCTAATGATATCAATAAAAAGAACATAGATTTAGATTTGTTCTCTTCAGATGTTATCCAAAACGTATCTATAAGTAAAGCGTATTCTACTAAATTCTATGGTGATTTTGCTGCCGGTAATGTTGATATTACCTCAAAAGAACATACCGGAAGTGGGTTTGTAGATGTATATGTTAACAGTGGATTTAACTCCAATGCTATTGATAAAACTTTTGTAAAGAATTCTGGCACAGGTTTTTTCGGTTTCTATGGTAGATACGAACATAATCCTTTTGCTGTAGTATTATCACATGGTGTTGATCCAATTGAATCACCAATGTCTCCTATAAATTTAGGAATTGGTTTAAATGCAGGGACTTCTCTATCAGTTGGCGATGATTCTCGTTTAAATATGTTCTTAACTGCTTCTTTTGATAACAACTACGAATATCGTAGTGGAAGTGCTGTTGATTATACTACAGTAGAAAAGAAAAACTTTCCAAACATTGAAGAATTTGAATACGGAACCACTACTACTGTAATGGGCACCGTTTCTTTTAAAGTTGATAATATCAATACATTTAAATATAGTTCTTTATTCATTAATAAAGCGTCTGATGAGGTTGGTTATTATGGCATCAAAGGATTAGGTACTAACCGTGATGCGAGACTTAATACTGATGAAGGTTTTTACCAAATGAACTCACAATTTAACCAAGACTTGATCTTTGTTAACCAATTAACTGGCGACCACAAATTCAATGATAAATTGGCATTGGACTGGGGTGTTGGTTACAACAATGTATATTCTCATGAGCCTGATAGAAAAAGAATAAGCTTAGAGAATTACCATTATGCTTTAGATAACGACCCTAATACGAACCCTGTTTTTCATACAAACCTTTCTTTCGACAATCAACGTTATTTCCAAAATATAGAAGATGAAGAATTAAACGGTCGTGTAAACTTAGCTTACAGCCCTTCAGAAAATATTAAGTTCAATTTCGGTTATAATGGAAGAACTAAAGAACGTAATTTTGATAATATCAGATATGGTTACAAATTGGTTAATCCAAGTTTTCAGGTAACTGATATACATAATTTTGATGCTATCTTCCATGTAGATAACCTATCACTTGATGGTGAAACCGGATTATTCCAAACTGATGTGTTTAGAGCAATTAACCCTCCGCAAGTTGGTAATATCAACCGTCCGGGGCTTCCTGAAAACACATACAAAGGTAACTTAGATATTTATGCAGGTTACATCAATGCTGAGATCAATTTGAATGATAAATGGTTAATAGTTCCTGGTATAAGAGCAGAGTCTTTCAGCCAAAGTATAGCTTATAACGTTATAAACCTCCCTCCTAGTGATCCTGGTTACAGAGAGGCTTACGAAAACTTTTATTTACCAAGTTTAAGCATAAGATATGCTATAAACGACAACCAAAATCTACGTGTAGCTTTCAGTAAAACGATATCATTCCCTGAGTTTAAAGAAATGGCTCCTTTTGTTTACGAAGGTGTAACCCAACGTATTGGAGGTAACCCTGATCTTTTAAACGATCCTTCTTTTTCTGAAATATTCAATTACGATATAAAATATGAATGGTTTATAAGCGGAACTGAATTGTTTTCTTTAGGAGCTTTCGCAAAACAAATCCATGATCCTGTAAACCTTGTAGTTGCTAACGATGCTACCGGAACTCAACGTTATTTCAGAACTGGAGATAAAGCAACAATTTACGGAGCTGAATTTGAAGCCAGAAAGCACTTATTATTAAATGCCGATGATAAACCTAAGCTATCTGCAGGTGTAAACTTTACATACATGCATACTGAGCAAGATCTTAAAAGTTCTACAGGTTTATATACCTCAACCTTTGAAAGAGATTCTGACGAGTTACAAGGGGCATCACCAATTATAGTGAATGCAGACATCAGTTATAGCCCTCAATTTACTAATTACAAACCTGTAGCCAATGTAGTGTTCTCTTATTTCTCTGACAGAATACACGCTTTAGGTTCTGGCCAATTAGGAAATATTATTGAAAAAGCCATTCCATCACTTGATTTTATATGGAAAAACAACATTGGTGAAAATTTCCAGATTAATGTTAGTGCAAAAAACCTGTTAGATCCAAGTATTGAATATATAAGAGAAAATACCTCTCTAGGCGATGTAATTATCTCTCAATACAAAAAAGGAATTAATGTAGGATTACAACTTAAGTACACTTTTTAAACCAAATAAGAATAAACAATTAATTAAAAAACAAACACAGATGAAAAATACTTTTTTAAGTTTAGCTTTGGTCTCTATGCTCTTTGTTTCTTGTGGCGAAGATGATACGGCTGATATTATCATAAACGATAATAGTGTTACCAACAACTATTCCGGTGGCACATCAGACGAAACAGTATTATTAAAAGGCAGCTTTACTTCTGATCTGACTTTAGATGCTACTAAGAATTATATTATTGATGGCCCTGTAATTATGGAAGCAGGTACAACTTTAACCATTCCTGCCGGTATGACTATCAGAGCTTCAGCAACAGGTTCTGACGTTTATATAGCTATTGCTCAAGGTGCAAAAATCATTGCTGATGGTAGTGCAAGTTTCCCTATCGTTTTCACTTCTAACTCTTCAACACCTAATGCAGGTGATTGGGGTGGATTAATCGTATTAGGTAAAGCACCTATCAATTCTGTAGTAGGTGGTGATACTACTTCTACATCAGAAATTGCAAGTTTACCTTACGGTGGCCAACATCCGGATGATGACTCAGGTGTTATCCGTTATGTACGTATAGAATATTCTGGTGGTAAAGCTGACGGTCAATCAGAAAACAACGGATTCTCTTTCTACGGTGTAGGTAATGGTACAACTGTTCAGTATATTCAAGCTTATGAAGGATTGGATGATGGTATAGAATTCTTTGGAGGTACAGTTAACGCAAGTTATATTTC
>JAGQYU010000228.1:361-1602 GCA_020435885.1 Flavobacteriaceae bacterium | reverse complement strand
AAAAACGTAGGTTTTAACTTTTAAAATGGCTTCTATACGCTCTTTAATAAATTGAAACTCTTTAGTTTCATGATTACTTGGGGTTACGTTCCAATTAAAGTCGTTGAGATAGAAAATATCTTGAATGTTTACATAATCAACAAAAGCTATTTTTTTAAAGTCAAAAGCTCCCAAAAAAGCAGGCGGTAGGGTTTTATCAAAAGTACGAGCTTTGCCAATGGTCAGAATGAGTTGAACAAACATTGTAGGAATGTCAAAATTGCCTGTTTTAGCTTCTGCCCATAAAAGTGGTGTTCTAACCCCTCCCCAACCCTCCCCAAAGGAGAGGGAAACTTGTTTTGGCAAGACGGTAAAGTCTATATTTCCTAAAATTTCGGTGGTGTCAAATTGCTTAAACCAGTCTGCACCCACTTTGTTTTTGAGTTCTTCTTCTCGAATGTTGTTGTATTTCATTCAGTCGTTTGGTTTTTTACGATTTGGTTGGTTCAAATTACTGGCAACAATAACAAAATACTTAGTATGCACATATCCATTATATAACAAATATATAACAATTAGCTTAGAGTATAGTGATTAAAAGGGCTGTCTAAAAAGCTATAAGAAATTCAAATGTCACATTGAGCGCAGTCGAAATGTCTTGTAAATAATTACTTAGATTTCTCGACTGCGCTCGAAATGACAAAGAAAAGACTTTTTAGACAGCCATTAAGTTAACTTGTGGTTGCTATACATTACAGCGCATCATCCATAATTTTATCTACTACTTCAGGGTTCAATAAGGTGCTAGTGTCACCCATATTGGAAGTGTCTTTGCTTGCAATTTTTCGCAAAATACGTCGCATAATTTTACCTGAACGTGTTTTTGGCAATCCGGGTACAAATTGTATCTTATCCAGTTTGGCAATAGGCCCAATATGTTCTGTTATGATCTGATTGATCTCTTTACGAACGTTGTCATGGTCTCTGGACTCTCCTGTCTCTTTTAAAATCACAAATCCGTAGAGTGCATTTCCTTTAATATCATGTGGGAAACCAACAATGGCAGACTCAGCCACAGCTTGGTGCTCGTTAATGGCATCTTCTATTGGTGCAGTACCCAAATTATGACCGGAAACGATAATAACATCATCTACACGGCCGGTAATTCTGTAGTAACCAACTTCATCTCTCAATGCGCCATCTCCTGTAAAATACATATCCTTAAAAGCGGAGAAATACGTATCTCTGTAACGCTCATGATT
>JAGQYU010000228.1:0-266 GCA_020435885.1 Flavobacteriaceae bacterium | reverse complement strand
CCTTTTATTTCTTTTCCATTTTCATCCATCAAAGCAGGTTGAATTCCCGGGAACGGAAGCGTAGCATAGGTAGGTTTTGTTGGTGTTGCAAACGGAATAGGGGTGATCATAATACCTCCGGTTTCGGTCTGCCACCATGTATCTACGATAGGGCTTTTCTTTTTGCCGATATTATCGTTATACCAGTGCCAAGCTTCTTCATTGATAGGCTCTCCAACAGTTCCTAACACTTTTAGTGATGCAAGGTTATATTTCTCTACAAAATC
>JAGQYU010000227.1 GCA_020435885.1 Flavobacteriaceae bacterium | reverse complement strand
AGGTCATAATGATGATAGTATGCCTGAAGTCAATTTTTCTTCCTAAGCTGTCAGTAATATAGCCATCATCTAAAATTTGAAGTAACATATTAAACACATCTGGATGTGCTTTTTCGATTTCATCTAGTAAAACAACAGCATAGGGTTTGCGACGTATTTTTTCAGTAAGTTGACCACCTTCTTCATAACCAACATACCCTGGAGGCGCACCTATCAAACGAGAAATGGCAAATTTCTCCATGTATTCACTCATATCAATTCTTACAAGCGCATCAGGGGAATCAAATAGTTCTTGGGCTAATACTTTTGCCAATTGCGTTTTACCAACACCGGTTTGGCCTAAGAAAATAAATGAACCTATTGGTTTATTAGGGTCTTTTAAACCTACTCTGTTTCGTTGAATTGCTTTTACAACTTTGCTTACTGCCTCATCTTGACCAATAACTTTGCCTTTGATCATGTCATGTAAGTTGGCTAGGCGAGAACTTTCAGCTTCGGCAATTCTATTGACAGGAATCCCTGTCATCATAGAAACGACTTCGGCAACATTATCTTCAGTTACTACTTCTTTATGAAGTTTAGACTGATCCTCCCATTCTTGCTGAGCAGCTGTCAGGTCTTTTTCCAAACGTTTTTCATCATCCCTTAAGCGAGCAGCTTCTTCATATTTTTGACTCTTAACTACATTATTCTTTTGCTCTCTTACTTCTTCTAATTGTTTTTCTAGTTCTAAGATTTGTTTTGGAACTACAATATTGGTGATGTGAATTCTAGAACCAGCTTCGTCCAAGGCATCGATAGCTTTGTCCGGTAAGAAACGGTCTGTCATGTATCTGCTTGTTAGCTTCACACAAGCCTCAATAGCCTCATCCGTATAGGTTACATTATGATGATTTTCATATTTATCTTTGATATTATGTAATATTTGAATAGTTTCATCAATAGAAGTGGGTTCAACCATTACTTTTTGGAAACGACGTTCTAAAGCTCCATCTTTTTCTATGTGTTGACGGAATTCATCCAGAGTTGTAGCGCCGATACATTGAATTTCACCTCTTGCCAATGCAGGTTTGAACATATTTGATGCGTCTAGCGAGCCTGTAGCGCCACCGGCACCTACTATTGTGTGAATTTCATCGATAAAAAGGATAATATCATCATTTTTTTCTAACTCATTCATTAAAGCTTTCATACGCTCTTCAAACTGGCCTCTATACTTAGTCCCTGCCACCAAACTAGCCAGATCAAGAGAAACAATACGTTTGTTGAAAAGTATTCTTGAAACCTTTCTTTGAATGATTCTGAGTGCTAACCCTTCGGCTATAGCAGATTTACCAACACCAGGCTCGCCAATTAGGATAGGATTGTTTTTTTTACGTCTACTTAAGATTTGTGAGATGCGCTCTATTTCTTTAGCACGCCCCACAACAGGGTCTAACTTGCCTTCTTCAGCCAATTGGGTAAGGTCTCTGCCAAAATTATCTAATACAGGTGTTTTTGATTTAGCCCCTGATTTGGTTTGTTTAGAACCTTCGTACGGGTTTTGCCTTGGTTCATCAAAATCTTCATCTCTAGAAGATTCTGCCTTAGGACTTTCCGTAATATCTTCTTCCATAAATAGTTGACTGAAAACCGATTTTACTTCATTGTAATCAATATCAAATTTATTAAGCAATTTAGTGGTCGGATCGTTTTCATTTCGTAGAATACATAACAGCAAATGTGCAGTACTGACAGCAGGACTTTTTAATAACTTTTTCTCTAAGAAGGTAGTTTTCAGTGCCTTTTCAGCCTGTTTTGTTAGGTGTAAACTTTTTTTATCGTTACCAGTAGATGTATCTGTATTGGAAGGATTCAGCGCTTCAATCTTTTTTCTAAGCATCACCAAATCAACATCCAAAGCATTTAAAATATCAATAGCTTCTCCATTGGCTTTACGCAGTATGCCCAACATTAAATGCTCAGTACCGATAAAATCATGCCCCAATCGCAATGCTTCCTCTCTACTGTATGCAATTACATCCTTAACTTTTGGTGAAAAATTTTCGTCCATAAATATATATTTATATTGTAAAGTTATAAGAAATTTTTAATATAATACGTCAAAAGTCGTACCTAACTTTTAACATGTACATAATGTCATGAAAAACAAGCCTTTTTGCCATATTGATTGTTAATAAAAATTGATAATAATTAGCCTTTTATATAACTTCAAAAGGCTATAAATGTTGTATATTGCTAGCTGGTTTAATTAACATTAAAAATTAGAAAAAACTTATGGCAGAAGGAGAAAAATTGATTCCTATTAACATTGAAGATGAGATGAAATCATCGTACATTGATTATTCAATGTCAGTGATTGTGTCAAGAGCATTACCGGATGTACGAGATGGTTTAAAACCCGTACACAGAAGAGTACTTTTTGGTATGCATGAATTAGGGATCAGAGCAACGGGTGCACATAAAAAATCAGCAAGAGTGGTAGGGGAGGTTTTAGGTAAATACCACCCTCATGGAGATACTTCAGTATACGATGCAATGGTGCGTATGGCTCAGGATTGGAGCATGCGATATATGATGGTTGACGGACAAGGAAATTTTGGATCTGCTGATGGTGATAGCCCTGCAGCAATGCGTTATACAGAGGTGCGTATGAACAAAATATCAGAAGAAATGTTATCTGATATCGAAAAAGATACCGTTGACCACCGTTTAAATTTTGATGATACATTACAAGAACCTGTTGTACTTCCAACAAGAATACCCAGTTTATTGGTAAATGGCTCATCTGGTATTGCGGTAGGTATGGCCACAAATATGGCCCCACATAATCTCTCAGAGGTAATTGATGGAACAATTGCTTACATTGATAACAAAGAAATTGAGATCGATGAGCTGATGAAATACGTTAAAGCTCCTGATTTTCCAACAGGAGGTATTATCTATGGCTACGAAGGTGTAAAAGATGCTTTCCATACAGGTAGAGGACGTATTGTGATGCGTGCCAAGACTATTTTTGAAGAGGTAAATGGTAGAGATTGTATCATCGTAACGGAGTTGCCATATCAGGTTAATGGAGCTGAATTATTAAAGAAAACGGCTGATCTGGTTAATGAGAAGAAAATTGAAGGAATATCTTCTGTTAGAGATGAAACAAGCAGAAAAGGTCGCCGTTTAGTATATGTGCTTAAAAGAGATGCTATTCCAAATATAGTACTCAACAAACTTTTTAAATATACGGCGCTTCAAACTTCATTCAGTGTCAATAACATTGCCTTAGTTAATGGAAGGCCGGAATTATTGAACCTAAAGCAGTTGATCAAGTATTTTGTTGATCATAGACATGAAGTTGTTACCAGAAGAAGCCAGTTTGAACTTGCTAAAGCTGAAGCACGTGCTCACATTTTAGAAGGTTTAATAATTGCATCTGATAACATTGATGAAGTAATTAAAATTATAAGAGCTTCCAGTAATGCAGATGAAGCTAGAGATAATTTGATTGAACGCTTTAAGTTGAGTGAAATTCAAGCTAAAGCAATAGTTGAAATGAGATTGCGTCAGCTAACTGGTTTAGAGCAAGATAAATTGAGATCAGAATATGAAGAAGTAATGAAATTGATTGAAGATCTTAAAGATATTTTGGCAAATGAATCTCGCAGAATGCAGATCATCAAAGATGAGCTAGTGGAGATTAAAGAAAAGTATGGTGATGAAAGACGTTCTGTTATTGAATATGCAGGTGGTGATGTGAGTATTGAAGATATGATAGCCGATTCTAACGTGGTAGTAACAATTTCACATGCCGGTTATATCAAACGTACTAATTTAGATGAATATAAAGTTCAAAATAGAGGAGGGCGTGGTCAAAAAGGTGTTGCAACTAGAAATGAAGATTTCTTAGAGCATCTATATGTAGCTACCAATCACCAATATATGCTTTTCTTTACCCAGAAAGGAAAAGTGTTCTGGATGCGTGTGTACGAAATTCCGGAAGGTAGCAAAACATCTAAAGGGCGTGCAATACAAAACCTTATAAACATTGAACCGGATGATAAGGTTAAAGCATTTATCTGCACACAAGACCTTAAAGATGAGGAATATGTGAATAACAATTATGTGGTAATGGTTACTAAAAAAGGTATAACTAAAAAAACCTTGTTAGAACAATACTCAAGGCCAAGAGCTAATGGTATTAATGCCATAACCATTAGGGAAGATGATGAATTATTAGAAGCAAAACTTACTGATGGTAATAGTGAAATTCTTATTGCAGTAAAATCCGGTAAGGCTATTCGTTTTGAGGAAAATAAGACCAGACCAATGGGAAGGAGCGCATCCGGAGTTAGGGGAATTACTTTGGCAGATGATAACGATGAAGTTGTAGGTATGATTTCCGTAAACGATTTGAACAGTGATATATTGGTAGTTTCCGAAAAAGGTTACGGTAAACGTTCAAGCCTTGAAGACTATAGAATTACCAATAGAGGAGGAAAAGGAGTAAAAACCATTAATATTACTTCAAAAACAGGTAACTTAGTGGCCATTAAGAATGTATCTGATGAAGATGATCTGATGATCATCAATAAATCAGGTATTACTATTAGATTGGCGGTGGCTGATCTAAGAGTGATGGGTAGAGCAACACAAGGTGTTAGATTGATCAATATTAAAGAAGACGATGCCATTGCTGCAGTTGCTAAAGTGATGCATGAAGATGAAAACGAAGATGCCGAAAATGATAATGGCACGGAAATTGAAAATAACGAGTCAGAACAAACAACAAACACTGAAGAATAATTAATTTGAATTTAAAAATGAAAAAACAACTATTATTAATGTTGGCAGTTGCAATGAGTTTGTCAACATTCGCTCAAAAAGACGAGCTGAAAGCTGCAGAAAAAGCATTGAAGAGCGGTGATCTTACTGCTGCTAAATCTGCTGTAGATCAAGCAGAATCTGTTATAGCAAACGATGAAAAACTTAGGTCTAAATTTTATTTTCTTAAAGCTCAAACGTATTATGATATTGCCAAAAAGAATCCTTCTTTAGATGCCAATGCTTATGACGTGGCTGCAAAATCTTTTCAAGACCTTATAACTTATGAAAAAGAAACAGGTAAAGCTAAATATACAGTTGAGGCCGAGCCAATGTTAAACAGCCTAATTGGAGATGTGTCCCAAAAAGGTATTAAAGAATATCAAGAGAAAGATTTTTCTAAAGCTAAAGAATCACTTTACAAAACGTATG
>JAGQYU010000031.1:5553-16749 GCA_020435885.1 Flavobacteriaceae bacterium | reverse complement strand
TTTTAATTATTATATTATTATCTTTTTTATACGCTCCTCTTTTAACTTCCTTTTTGATAGAAAAAGGCAACAATGTTGCTTCTGTTCTATTGGTTTGCAACCAATTGGTTATTGCCTCATCATCAGCATCGTAGATCAAATAATCGGATGCTTTTTGATTCATGGTTATTCTGAACTTTGAATTGATATAATTTTCATAGTTGTAATCATATCTATCCAAATGATCAGGAGAAATATTAGTAATTACTGCTATGTGAGGCGCAAAATCAACAATACTATCTAACTGAAAACTACTCAATTCCAATACAAAATGTTGATGATCTTTTTTTGCAACTCCTAAGGCAAAACTATCACCAACATTACCTGCCACGCACACATCTAATCCTGCCTTTTTCAGAATATGCCCTGTAAGTAGCGTAGTAGTAGTTTTTCCATTACTACCAGTAATTCCCACAATAGTGGCATTGGTGTATTTTGATGCAAACTCTATCTCCGAGATCACCGGAATCTCTCTCTGATGCAATTCTTTAATAATTGCTACTTTATCAGGAATACCGGGACTTTTCATCACTACATCAGCATCAAATATGTTGCTTTCAGTATGCGCACCTTCCTCAAAATCAATTGTATGATGTAAAAGAACTTTTTTATATTTATCTGCTATGTTCCCTTTATCGGAAACAAAGACTTCATATCCTTGTTGTTTTGCCAATACGGCAGTACCCACTCCACTTTCTCCCGCACCAAGCACCACCAGTTTTTTCATACTATCTAACCTTTAAGGTGAGTATTGAAAACACGGCCAACATTATTCCAATGATCCAAAAGCGGGTAACTATCTTACTTTCATGATATCCTTTCTTTTGATAATGATGATGCAATGGCGACATCAAAAAAATACGTTTGCCCTCACCAAATTTCTTTTTTGTATACTTGAAATAGCTTACCTGCAACATCACTGATAAATTCTCAGCCAAAAAGATCCCGGCAAGGATTGGTATTAACAATTCTTTACGTACCGAAATAGCCAATACAGCAATAATTCCGCCTATGGTTAAACTTCCGGTATCGCCCATAAAAACCTGTGCCGGATAGGTATTGTACCATAAAAACCCAACCAACCCACCAACAAAAGCACTGATGAAAATGGTCATTTCACCGGAATACGGTATGTACATTACATTCAGATAATTAGCAAAAATGATATTACCCGAAACCCATGCAAAAACACCCAATGCCAACACAATTATTGCCGATGAACCTGCCGCCAAGCCATCAATACCATCAGTAAGATTGGCTCCATTTGAAACCGCTGTGATGATGAATACCACAATAAGTGTAAAAACTATCCATGCGTATTTTTGGTGATCATCACCTAACCAACTTACCAAAACCGTATAATCGAATTCATTATTCTTAACAAAAGGAATGGTAGTTTTTAAAGATTTTTCCTCTTCTCCAAAAAGTTTAGAAGTTTCAATAGGAACATCTGCTTGTAACTGTACTTGCGTGGCATCTGGCAATTTTTCTTTTACCACCACACTTGGCGAAAAGTAAAGCATGGTTCCCACAAAAATTCCTAGACCAATCTGCCCTAAAATCTTAAATCTACCCTTAAGACCTTCTTTATCTTTTTTAAATACTTTTATATAATCATCAACAAAACCTATAAAGCCCATCCAAATGGTTGAAACCACTAAAATGATGATGTATGTATTATCCAACTTCGCTAATAACAGTACAGGTAATAATGTGGAAAGTATGATGATAATTCCCCCCATGGTTGGAGTGCCAGCTTTTTGAACTTGGCCTTGCAATCCGAGATCTCTAACAGTTTCACCAATCTGAAGTCTTCTAAGCTTATCAATAATACGTCTACCGAAAATGGTTGACAACAACAGTGAAATTACAAAAGCCAATGCCGATCTGAACGAGATGTATTGGAATAAACCCGCACCCGGAAAATCATATTGTTTTTCTAAATATTCAAATAAGTAGTATAACATTATAGGCTTCTATTTTACTTTTGTAATTCTTTTAAAAATTCGCTGACTACTTTATAATCATCAAAATCAGTCTTTACTCCTTTTATCTCCTGATAAGTTTCATGCCCTTTGCCTGCAATCAGCACTATATCCCCTTTCTCAGCCATTTTACTTGCTGTTTTTATGGCTTGTTTTCTATCAACTATAGAGATATATTTTTTGAAATTTTGCGGCTCAACACCTACTTCCATTTCTTCTATAATGACTGCCGGATCTTCAGATCTTGGATTGTCTGAAGTGAAAATGACCTGATTAGAAAGTTCCGTAGCTATATGTGCCATTTTAGGCCGCTTGGTTTTATCTCTATCGCCGCCACAGCCAACAACCGTTATCAATTTTTCATTGTGAGTTCTGATAGAATTAATGGTTTCCAACACATTTTTAAGAGCATCAGGAGTATGAGCATAATCGACCACAGCAGTGATACCACTATCAGAAATTACATACTGAAAACGGCCGCTAACGCTCTCCAATTCACTTATCAACCGTAAATTTTCCATAGCATCAACTCCCAACAGATCTGCAACACCATAGATTGCCAACAGGTTATACGCATTGAACTCTCCTATCAATTTTGTCCAAACTTCATGGGTATTAATAGTTAGCAACAATCCGTTCAATTGGCTTTCCAAAATCTTTGCTTTATAATCTGCAACAGTCTTTAAAGCGTAGGTATATTTTTTTGCTTCAGTATTCTGGAGCATTACGCTTCCATTTTTATCATCAATATTTACCAGAGCAAAAGCTGTTTTTGGCAACTCGTCAAAAAATGATTTCTTCACATCTCTATACTCAGCAAATGTGTTGTGATAGTCTAGATGATCATGTGTTAAATTAGTAAACACACCTCCGGTAAAATGCAATCCTTTTGTTCTTTTTTGGTGAATACCATGGGAACTTACTTCCATAAAGCAATATTCTACTCCATCATCAACCATTTGTTTTAGGTATGTATTGATGCTAATAGAATCTGGAGTGGTGTGCGTAGCAGGAAACTCTTTATCATTAATCATTACTTTAACGGTTGACAACAGGCCTACTTTGTAACCCAACTTCTTAAACAGACTGTATAACAAACTTGCAATAGTGGTTTTTCCGTTGGTTCCGGTAACACCTACAAGGTTTATTTCTTGCGACGGGTTATCAAAATAATTGTCAGCCATATAGGCCAATGCTTCTTTTGAATCTTCCACTAAAACATAGGTAACGTTAGTATTTATTTCTGCAGGAAGCACCTCACATACAACAGCTACGGCACCATTTTCAATAACGGATGCTATAAATTTATGCCCATCTGCCGTTCCCCCTTTAATGGCAATAAAAACATCTCCTTTAGATACTTTCCGTGAATCAAAAGCAATAGTATTTATCTGCACATCAGTACTTCCACGAACAGCTTCTACCGAAACTCTGTATAATATGTCTTTTAAATTCTTCACGAAAGCGTTAGTTCTACTATTATTTTTGAATCTATTTTTTCACCTGGTTTTATGGATTGCGAAACAACTCTGCCAACGCCTTTAAACCGAACGGTAAGCCCCATGTTCTCTAACATTGAAACCGCATCCATACCAGACATATTTTTCAAATTGGGCATGGTCTTATTTTGCGAGTTCACTTTAGTGTAATAATTCTTGTAATCTTTATTTACCAGTTCTATATCCTTACGGATATCATTAACACTATCAACCACAGGTGTTTCTGTGTAAATTTTATGTGCAATTTGCTTGAAAACCGGCCCAGCAACATCAGCACCATAGTACCCTTTTGATTTATCTGGCTTATGGATAATTACTATACAGGAATATTGCGGATCATCCGCCGGGAAATAACCTGCAAAGGATGATATATACTGTGTTTTACCTGTCCAGTATTCTGCTTGACAGGTTCCGGTCTTACCAGCCAATTCGTAATTCTTATTGTAAATATTGGTAGCCGTTCCTCTTTTAACCACATTTTTCATCATCTCTCTCACTTTATCAAGTGTTTCTTGTGAGCATATCTTTGGGTTCAGCACTTCTTTATCAAACCTTTCAATAACCTTATCTTGGGTTCTGATTTCTTTAATGAACCGAGGTTTAACCATTTCGCCATTATTGGCAACCGCATTGTAGAATGTTAATGTTTGTAATGGTGTAATATGCACTCCGTAACCGTGAGTCATCCATGCTAGTGAAGTACCATACCAATTCTTTTTATTATCAGGATTTGGTAAATAAGGAACTCCTTCTCCTTTAATAGGAAGATTCAACTTTTTGCCTACACGCATTCTTTCCAGCCCATCTATAAATTTTTTAGGGTCATTTCCATAATGATCCTCAATGAGTTTAACCAAGCCTATATTTGATGAAACTTCAAAAGCACGCGCCGCCGAAATTTCACCGTAACCACCTCTGTGCGTATCTCTTACAGTTCTGTCATATACTTTATACGCTCCGTTTCCTGTGTCAACGACATCAGCAGTATCTATGACTTTATCCTCCAAAGCCACCATCATACTCATGAGTTTAAATGTAGAACCCGGCTCATGCGACTCTCCAATAGCGTAGTTTAAGCGCTCATAATAATTCCCTTCGCGGTTCCTTCCTAAATTAGAGATTGCTTTTATTTCACCAGTCTTGGTTTCCATAACTACGGCGCAACCGTGATCAGCCTGATAGGCTTCTAATTGCCCCAACAAAGCGTGGTGCGCTATGTCTTGAATTTTAAGATCAATGGTTGTAATAATATCTTTACCATCAACAGGTTCTACCTCGTTATTGTCATTTAGAGGTTTCCATTGCCCTTTAGCAATACGTTGTTTGAGGCGTTTTCCATTTTTTCCTTGTAAGAATTCATGGAAATTTCCTTCAATACCTACTCTTCCTCTATAATCGGAATACCCTACAGCTCTTTCAGCAATTTTCCCTATTGGATGCTCTCTAACAGTACGTTGCTCTGCTATCAGCCCACCTTTATAAGTCCCTAAATTGAATATGGGGAACTCTTTTATCCGCATATATTCGTTATAACTCAAATTACGGGTGATGAACAAGTATCTGTTTTGATTTTTTCTAGCCTTTCTTATGTAACTTTCCCAATGCCCTTCAGAATTTCCCAACATTTTAGAAAGTGATTGAGCCAATCCTTTTATATTTTTCTGAAAATTTTCATCAGACACGGTAACAGCGTCCATTCGGATATCAAACTTTGAAACTGAAGTGGCTAATAAACTTCCATCAGCAGTGTAAACATTACCTCTGTTCGCTACAATTTCAAAATTCTTAACAGTTCTTTCTTCTGCCTTTTGGCGATATGTACTACCTTTTACAAACTGAATATCAACCAACTTATAGATAATGGCAATTGCGAAAAGCAACATAAAACCCGCAAGCAGATACAACCTGTTCAATATGTTCTTTTTTTCGATAGCCATTAGTTAGTTACAATGATTTTTTGAGGTGGTTTTTCAGCTATGTATAATTCTTTTTCTTCCATTATTTTTACAATGGAAGACTCCATTTTTATTTTCATCAGATCTGAACGGGTTGCTACAAAAACATCTCTTAACTCCCTCATTTCTTTATTCAGATCAGCTATTTTTTGCACTTTTTTATCTACACTATGCGAACTGGCAATCATAATCAGTGCCAACGAGGCCAAAAAGAGAAGCATCCTCCAGTTTTTAAAGGCATTTTCATCAACTAAAAATTTACCTTTAAGAATATCATATATGGTCTGCTTTACTTTAGCCATTAGAGTTTAGTTGCTATTCTGAGTTTGGCACTGCGTGCCCTGTTATTATTTTGTATTTCGTTTGCCGATGGTACGATCAATTTCCCTGCTTTGAATGGAACTTCTATATTTCCGAAAAAATCTTTTTCTGGCTCTCCTTCAAACAACCCTGTTTTCATAAACCGTTTCACCAATCTATCTTCTAATGAGTGATACGAGATAACACTCAACTTTCCTCCTTTTTCCAACAATTCTGCTGATTGCATCAGAAACTCTTTTAGAACTTCTAGCTCTTCATTTACTTCAATTCTTATCGCTTGAAATATCTGAGCTAAAATTTTATGTTCTTTATTCTTCGGGAGAAACCTGCCTAATACTTCTTTTAACTGGAAACTGGTTTTTATTTCTCCATTTTTTCTGCTTTCTACAATTTGTTTAGCAATAGCTCTAGAATTTTTAAGCTCTCCATAGAGGTATAAAATGTTACTCAAATCATCCTCAGCATATTCATTGATAATGGTATAAGCTGATTTTTGTCCTTTTTGATTCATACGCATATCCAACTCCGCATCAAAGCGAGTTGAGAAACCTCTTTCAGCAGTATCAAACTGATGTGATGAAACTCCCAGATCAGCTAAAATTCCATTTACTTTCTTTATCCCATGAAAACGCAGAAAACGCTTTACATACCTAAAATTCTCAGGAATCAGCACGAACCGTTCATCATCAATAACATTCTTAGCAGCATCCTCATCCTGATCGAAAGCAAACAGTCTCCCTTCACCACCAAGCCTTTTTAAGATTTCTCTAGAATGCCCCCCTCCACCAAAAGTCACATCCACATAAACTCCATCAGGAATAATCTCTAAACCATCAACACTTTCAAAGAGCAGTACAGGGTTATGATATGTCATCTACATCGCCATTATCATTCCCCATCACTTCTTCAGCCAACTGAGCAAAATCTACAGTTGCATCGTCTATTGCTTTTTCATAGCTTTCTTTATCCCATATCTCAACAATATTTACAGCTGAGGACAGAACGATCTCATTTTTAATTCCTGCAAAAGAATGCAGGTCTTTAGGTATCAACAACCTACCCGAAGTGTCCAACTCCACCATTTTTACTCCGGCAGTAAATCTTCTTATAAAATCATTGTTCTTCTTCACAAATCTGTTGAGCTTATTTACCTTTTGCATCAGCAAATTCCATTCGCTCATAGGGTACAATTCCAAACATGGCTGAAACACCGCACGCTTTAAAACAAACCCCTCTTCCAACACAGAAGTGAGTTGTTTTTTAAGCGGAGCAGGCATCATCAGCCTTCCTTTAGCATCCGCTTTGCATTCGTATGTTCCAATCAGATTTACCACTTTGGGGAAATTTTAATCACAAATATACAGCTTTTTACCACTTTTTACCATATTTTACCACTTTGTTAATAACTTTCTATTTTCAATTTTATTGTATTGATAGGCAGATACTTAAATTTTTGTTTTTGTTTTTTTGAAAAGAAATTTTATATCATTTTATAGAAAAGTAGTACTTTCAACCAAGAATGGTTACATTTGTTTTTCGCAATTGATCAACTAACATTCATGAGCAACAACTACAAGAAAGAAGGGAAGTTTAGATACTTGGAAGCCGGCGAAGGAAGACCCTTGATCATCCTTCACGGATTGATGGGAAACCTTAGTAATTTTGACAGTGTATTCAATTATTTTTCGACTATAGGGTATAAAGTTCTGATGCCGGAGCTACCTATATACTCCCTACCACTTTTAACCACTAACATTAAGAATTTAGCCAAATTTATTAAGCGTTTTACAACTCATAAAGAGCTGAACGACTATATTTTACTCGGAAATTCGTTAGGCGGGCATATTGCTCTATACTATGCAAAACATTTTCCTGAAAAGGTGGCCGGGCTGGTTCTTACCGGAAGTTCCGGATTGTATGAAAATGCTATGGGAGAAAGCTACCCAAAACGTGGTGATTATGAATATATTAAGAAAAAAACTGAAGATGTTTTTTACGACCCAAAAATTGCTACCAAAGAAATTGTAGATGACGTATTTAATACATTGAATGACAGAAATAAACTGATTAGAACCATAGCTTTAGCCAAAAGTGCTATCCGTCATAATATGGCTCCTGATCTGCCAAAAATGGCAATGCCTGTAAGTCTTATTTGGGGTAAGGATGATACTGTAACTCCACCGGATGTTGCCGAAGAATTCCACAAATTATTACCCAACTCTACACTATATTGGATAGATAAATGCGGACACGCACCCA
This sequence comes from Flavobacteriaceae bacterium, assembly GCA_020435885.1. Lineage (GTDB taxonomy): Bacteria > Bacteroidota > Bacteroidia > Flavobacteriales > Flavobacteriaceae > Aureibaculum. The sequence continues at coordinate 8,691 of JAGQYU010000031.1, read as the reverse complement.
TGATGGAACACCCGGAAGAGTTCAATCAATTTCTTGAAGAATGGCTTAAGAAAGAAAAGCTGTAACTTAATGAAAATACAATCGGCTGAATTTATTGTAAGCAATACTAACGTAGATAAATGCCCTAAAGATTTATTACCAGAATATGCTTTTATTGGTAGGTCTAACGTGGGTAAATCTTCACTGATAAATATGTTGGTTGATAGAAAAAATTTAGCCAAAACATCGGGTAAACCGGGTAAAACACAACTTATCAATCACTTTAAAATAAATGATAAATGGTTTTTAGTAGACTTGCCCGGTTATGGTTATGCTCAGGTCTCAAAAGATAAGCGCCAAACTTTTCAAAAATTTATCACTGCATATTTTCTAAAACGCAAACAGCTTGTTTGTATTTTTTTATTGATAGACAGTAGGTTAGAACCTCAAAAAATAGACCTTGATTTTATGCGTTTTCTTGGTGAGAATGAGATTGCTTTTTGTATTGTCTATACAAAATCAGACAAACTCAGTTCCTCTAAACTGAACAAAAACATGCAGGTGTATCAGCAAGAGCTTTTTAAAAATGGCTGGGAAGGAATACCACAAACTTTTGTTACCTCAGCCACTGCAAAAACCGGAAGAGAAGAATTACTCAATTTTATTGAAGATATCAACACAGAAGTACAGCAGTAATTATGAGGTCTAATAAAGACAACTTATTGGTTTTATATGAAGATAATCACCTCATTATCATCAATAAACGCGTTGGCGATATTGTACAGGGCGATAAAACAGAAGACACTCCACTCAGCGAAATTATAAAGCAATACATCGCCGAGAAATACAACAAACCCGGAAATGTTTTTCTGGGCGTAGTGCATAGATTAGACCGCCCAACAAGCGGTGTTGTTATTTTTGCAAAGACTTCAAAGGCGTTGGAACGGCTCAATAAAATGTTGAGAGATAAAACTATTTCAAAGACCTATTGGGCTATTGTAAAAAACAAGCCACCAGAGCAAAGCGATACACTCATTAACTATCTGAAAAAGAATCCAAAAAACAATAAATCTACCGTCTATAATAAAGAAACTGATGGTGCAAAAAAAGCTGTTTTACACTATAAGCTGATCAAAGAATTAGATCATTATTTTTTGCTTGAAATTGATCTGGAAACAGGAAGGCACCATCAAATACGGGCGCAATTTTCGTCAATTGGCTGCCCTATAAAAGGTGATCTAAAATACGGTTTTAACCGAAGTAATGATGATGGAGGAATATGCCTCCATGCTCATCATATTGAATTCATACATCCGGTAAGTAAGGAAAAAATAAGCATTGTGGCGGATACACCTAACTCTCCTATTTGGAATAACTGTATTTAACTATCTTTTTATAGCTTCAAATTTTTCACTGATTATTTCATCAATGGGGCGGTTTTCAATCTTACTTTCCAACCAAGAAATAATATCTAAATACAAAAAGGCTCTGCGTTCATAAGGATCATCTTCGTATTTCTTTAATCTGGCGTGTAATTTTTTGAACTCATCTTTAAACTGATGCGGGTACACATTGCCTATATTTCGCAAAAATTTGATCATTTCCTTTTGAACAGCGTACAGATCGTTCATTTTAAGTAAAAATTTGTAGGTACTTTTTAACTGTACCTCCAAGTGATAATCTAGCCCAATTTCATAATGCGCCACCAAACTCAAAATTCTGGAAAAGCCCATTAAATCCTCTCGCATCTGAAGCGATTTATTTTCGATGATCTTGTCTAAATATTCAATACATTTTTTACAGTCTCCTGCACCAAAATACATACAAGCAATTTTATAATAAAAAACCATAATGTGGTGCTCATCAATACGATCATTATACAGTTTTATACCTTTTAAAATTTCATCTACTAACGGAAGCCCTTCCTTAAAACTTCCTTCCAAAAAATGTAAGTTTAATTTGTTGTTGTACACATACATAAAACTCAACACCGACACATTATCTTCATTTGGCAACAAATTACTTGAATAGATGATATTCTCTAATTTTTCGAGTGTTTTTTTAAATTTTGAATGATATTTTAAGTAAAAAAGTGATTCTAGCAAATAATGATTTCCTTTTAAAAAGAATACAGGATTAAGGCTTATCATGCCTTCCGTTTTGTAGAACATGTTAATCCATTTTGAAGCGTATTTATATCCTGATAAAAAATCTTGCACCAAAAAGCTATACCACACATACGATTTGTAAAGCCATAATTTTTCTCTAAATCCCAAATCTTCGTGTTTAAAGTCCGGCATCCTGTCGTAAAAATACTTGGTAATTTGCTTATACTCCTTATCATTTTTAACATAGCCGGTCTTTAGCATCAAACCATATAACTGAAGAGATAAATTGGAAAGTTTACTGGTAATTGTATTTTGAATACTTAGGGTTTTTGCTTGTTCAATCAACTCATCGGCCCTATTACTCATACTTCTTGTAATGTACTGAGATTCAATTACTTTCTCCAATTCAACAATTTCATAAGCAATATTTTTCTCTTCGTTTTCAATAGCCATGCTTTTTGCCTTGTCTAAAATCTTTAGACTTTGTTTGTAAAGACCTTTGTGATACAAAATAGTAGCAAAATCAAGTTGTTCTCTTACCTGAACACGTACATTTTGATGTAACGGATTCAATCTAAGGCTTATCAATATCTGCTTGTATAAGTGCGCTTTGAGGTTAGAGAGTTGTGCTTTTTTAACAATTCCGCTTTCTAAAACTACTTTCTCATCATACTTATTCATCTTATCCAATAAATTGAAAAGGGCAAGAAATTTCGAATCAGTATTGCCGCCTAATCTTCCTACATACAATTTAAACTGGCGTTTCTCTGACTTAGAAAGCGATTTTACTAAAACAAACAAATTATCTTTTTGTTGATTCGTCATTGTAACAAATAAATAGCTATCTATCTAATTTACAGTTTTTTAAATAGATTAAACCTTAATTAAACGTTGTAATACTCTCTCAGTATTTTTATATAAAAGTAAAGCAAAATATAAATTCGTATTACAATTAAGAAACATTTTTTTGAATAATGAGCATAGATAAAGTTGAAATATTTGACACAACGTTACGTGACGGAGAGCAAGTGCCTGGTTGTAAGCTAAATAC
>JAGQYU010000031.1:0-5378 GCA_020435885.1 Flavobacteriaceae bacterium | reverse complement strand
GTTATGAAAGATATTGAAGTAGCCGCCGAGGCATTAAAATTTGCCAAAAGACCTAGAATACATACCGGTATAGGAACATCTGACTCTCATATCACTCACAAATTTAAAGCAACAAGAGAGCAGATTCTTGAACGTGCCGTTGCAGCAGTAAAGTATGCCAAAACTTTTGTGGAAGATATAGAGTTTTATGCAGAAGATGCAGGTAGAACTGATAACGAATTTTTAGCGAAAGTCTGCGAAGAAGTAATAAAAGCAGGCGCTACGGTATTGAATATCCCCGATACTACGGGGTATTGCCTTCCACATGAATACGGTGCCAAAATGAAATACTTGAAAGAAAACGTTAAAGGTATCCATAAAGCTACGCTTTCTTGCCATTGCCATAATGATCTTGGTCTTGCTACAGCCAACTCTATTGAAGGTGTAATCAACGGTGCACGCCAAATTGAATGTACTATAAACGGTATCGGCGAAAGAGCCGGAAACACCTCATTGGAAGAAGTAGTAATGATCATCAAACAACATCCATACTTAAAACTTGAAACCGGCATCAACACAAAAATGTTAAACAGTATTAGTCATTTGGTTTCGGAAAGTATGGGTATGCCTGTACAGCCGAATAAAGCTATTGTTGGCGCCAACGCTTTTGCGCACAGCTCAGGAATACATCAAGATGGCGTTATAAAGAACCGAGAAACCTACGAAATCATTGATCCCATGGATGTTGGCGTAGATCATTCTTCCATTGTACTTACCGCCAGAAGTGGAAGAGCAGCACTAGCTTACAGGGCAAAAAACATAGGATATGAATTAACTAAGGATCAATTAGATGTAGTTTACAAAACTTTTCTGAACTTTGCAGATATGAAGAAGGAGATATTAGACGAAGATATTCCAGAAATTATAAAACAAAGTAATGTAAAAGTTGCTGCAATTTAAAAATGAAATTAACTATAGCTGTTTTGCCGGGAGATGGCATTGGACCCGAAGTTATTAAACAATCCAAAAAAGTATTAGAAGCCATTGCGCATCAATTCAATCACACTTTTATATTTAAAGAAGGGTTAATAGGTGCAGCTGCCATAGAAAAAGAAGGTGTACCTCTTCCTCAAAAAACGTTAGACCTCTGCTTAGAAGCTGATGCTATTTTGTTTGGGGCTGTTGGAACCAGACAATATGATAATGACCCTACTTTTACTGTAAGACCTGAACATGGTTTGCTTCAGTTACGAAAATCATTAGAATTGTATTGCAGTATCCGTCCGGTAAAGGTTTTTGAACAGCTATTAGATAAATCTCCTTTAAAAAGAGAAATTATTCACGATGTTGATTTTCAAATCTATAGGGAGTTAGCAGGCGGTATGTACTATGGCGAAAAAGCAGTAAGTAAAGATAAAAAAACAGCTTCAGACGTTTGTGAATACACCGAACAAGAAGTTGAAAAAATAACACATCTTGCTTTTAAAGCAGCTCAGAAAAGAAGAAAAAAAGTAACGTTGGTAGATAAGGCCAACATCCTTGAATCTTCCAGATTATGGAGGCAAGTGGTTTTAAAAGTAGCTAAACAATACAAAGATGTAACTCTCGATTTTTTATTTATCGACAATGCTTCTATAAAAATTATAACTAATCCAAGGGAGTTTGATATAATCTTGACTCAAAACATGTTTGGTGATATTTTGTCCAACGAGGCCAGTGTTTTAGAATGCTCTATTGGGCTTATGGCTTCAGCTGAGGTAGGAGAAAAATATGCTTTATTTAAGCCTATTCATGGTTCATATTCACTGGCAAAAGGTAAAAGTATTGCCAACCCTATAGCTTCAATTTTATCAGCAGCTATGTTATTAGAAAATTTTGGTTTGTTCAACGAATCTGAAATGGTACAAAAAGCGGTCAATAAATCGTTAGACCTTCAAATTATCACTTCAGATATTAATAAAAACTCTAATTTTTCTACCGCTAAAGTTGGTGATTTTATTGCTGATGTTATCTATTACCCTGATGATTCTGATATGAATTTCAATAATATTCATATTGGGCAATCAACTATTATTTAGATTGATTACACTAAAAACTGAAAGAGATCAGGTTTATTATTCAAGTAATCACCATAGAAATTATGAGCTTTCATTCGTTCAATAAGCGGTTGTAAATCTTCTTCTTTTTTAAGTTCAACACCAACAACAGCAGGTCCGTTTTCTCTACTATGCTTTTTGGAATATTGAAAGTGCGTAATATCATCATTAGGGCCTAAAATTTCAGCCACAAATTCTTTCAAAGCACCCGCCCTTTGCGGAAAACGTACTATAAAATAATGCTTTAAATTAGCATACAAGAGTGCTCTCTCCTTAATTTCTGCAGTTCTGGTAATATCATTATTACTACCCGTAACAATACATACTACATTTTTGCCTTCTATTTTTTCTTTCAAGAATTCTAATGCACTGATAGCCAAAGCCCCTGCAGGTTCCACCACAATAGCATCTTTATTATAGAGGTCTAAAATTGTTTGGCAAACCTTGCCTTCCGGAACCGTTAGAATACTATCCAAGCTCTCTTTACAGATAGAAAAAGTGATATCTCCTACTCTTTGAACAGCGGCGCCGTCAACAAACTTATCAATATTTTCAAGGTTTACCACCCGGTTTTGCTCTATAGACATTTTCATGGAAGGAGCACCTTCCGGTTCCACCCCTATAATTTTTGTCTCTGGAGACAAAACACTAAAAACACTTGATAAACCCGATGCTAAACCTCCGCCACCAACAGGTACGATTAAATAATCAATTGGTTTTTCAGTTTGATCTAAAATTTCAAGCCCTACGGTTGCTTGCCCTGCAATTACTTTTTCATCATCAAACGGATGCACAAATACCTTTTTTGAAACATTGCAATCTTTCAAGGCAACAGCATAAGCATCATCAAAAGTATCGCCAACCAAAACAATATCAATAAAATTGCCTCCAAACATTCTAACCTGCTCTATCTTCTGTTTGGGAGTAGGTGCCGGCATATAAATAGTCCCAAAAATATTCAGTTTACTACAAGCAAAGGCAACACCTTGAGCGTGGTTTCCGGCACTTGCACAAACAATTCCGTTTACTTTTTCCTTATCTGAAAGATTGCTAATTTTATTGAACGCTCCTCTAATCTTATAAGAACGAACCTGTTGCAGATCTTCCCTCTTTAAGAGGATATTAGCGTTATACTTATTAGAATACGTATGGCTACTCATTAAAGGAGTAACCGCTGCTACACCTTTAAGCGTAGCAGCGGCCTCATTTATTTCTTTTAATGATATGTAATTAGCTGTTTTTAAAGTCATTAAACTATTTTCTTCATGGCAGTCATGGCTGCTCTTAATGTATCTCCAACATTTTCGATAGGATGCTGACGTATCTTTTTATTAACGGATATCAATAATTGATTATCAACTCCAGTGTCTTTTCCTTCACCATATTTTTTACCGATAACATCTGTATCTACGGTTTTCATAAAATCTGCTAATAAGGGTTTACAAGCATGGTCAAACAAGTAACAACCGTACTCGGCAGTATCAGAAATGATACGATTCATTTCGAATAATTTCTTACGAGCTATAGTATTGGCAATCAACGGAGTTTCATGAAGTGATTCATAATACGCTGATTCCGCTTTGATACCAGCTTGAGTCATGGTTTCAAAAGCCAATTCAACACCGGATTTTACAAAAGCAACCATTAATACTGCATTATCAAAATACTCTTGTTCAGCAATCTTAGCGGACGCGGCCTCTGTTTTTTCAAAAGCTGTTTCTGCAGTTGCCTGACGCCAATCCAATAAATTTTTATCGCCATTAGCCCAATCTTCCATCATGGTTTTTGAAAAATGACCGCTCATAATATCATCCATATGTTTTTGGAACAATGGACGCATAATGTATTTTAATTCTTCTGCCAATTCAAATGCTTTGATCTTAGCCGGATTTGAAAGACGGTCCATCATATTGGTAATACCACCATGTTTCAGCGCTTCGGTAATCGTTTCCCAGCCATATTGTATCAACTTTGCCGCATAACTAGCTTCTATACCTTTTGCTACCATTTTATCAAATGACAGGATAGAACCTGTTTGCAGCAATCCACAAAGAATCGTTTGCTCACCCATAAGGTCTGATTTTACCTCAGCTACAAATGAAGAGCGCAACACACCTGCTCTATCACCACCGGTAGCAGCGGCATATGCCTTAGCAATTTCTAAACCATCTCCGTTAGGGTCATTTTCAGGATGCACGGCAATCAGTGTTGGCACCCCAAAACCTCTTTTATATTCTTCCCTAACTTCCGAACCCGGACATTTAGGAGCAATCATCACCACAGTAATATCTTTTCGTATTTGTGTACCTTCTTCCACGATATTAAATCCGTGAGAATAGGACAAGGTAGCTCCCTTTTTCATCAAAGGCATTACGGTATTAATAACCGACGTATGTTGTTTATCAGGAGTTAAGTTACTCACTAAATCAGCTGTGGGGATTAACTCTTCATACGTACCCACTTTAAAGCCATTTTCAGTAGCATTTTTATAGGAGGCTCTTTTTTCTTTGATAGCGCTTTCGCGTAAAGCGTACGAAATATCCAAACCGGAATCTCTCATGTTCAAGCCTTGATTCAAACCTTGAGCGCCGCAACCTACAATTACAATTTTTTTATCTTTTAGTTTTTTTACACCATCTGTAAATTCAGATCTATCCATAAACTCACAAGTACCCAGTTGTTCTAATTGTACTCTTAATGGAAGGGTGTTAAAATAATTTGCCATTTCTAATCTATTTATCTTTTTAAATTAATTCATTTCTTGTAATAATTCTGATATTGCCATTCTAGGCCGTGTTACTGCTATCCGCCCTGAACGAACAAATTGTAGTAATCCATATGGTTTTAATTTGTCATATAATCTGTCAATATCTTCATTCAAACCTGTCATCTCTATTACCAAATAGCGCTCTGTAATGGCTACAATACTAGCTCTCCAAAGTTTCAATTTACTTTGAATATTTTCATCAAACATATGCTGAGATGAAATTTTGAACATAGCAGTTTCCTGATAGATAATTTCATCTTCCGTATGGTAATAAGCCTTAATAACTTCAACTTGTTTGTTTAACTGACCTATCAGTTTTTTCATCAACGTTTCTGAAATGATAACCACAAATGTAAATCTGTGAACATGGTCTATTTCAGACTTACTTACCGTTAAACTTTCAATATTGATATGCCTTTTTAAGAAAATAGCTGAAAGCCTATTAAGGATGCCTATATTGTTTTCGGTATATACCGAAACTGTAAATTTTTGATTCTCTTCCATAATTATTTCAATCTGATATCTGAAACACTTGC
>JAGQYU010000226.1 GCA_020435885.1 Flavobacteriaceae bacterium | reverse complement strand
TTAACGGTTGCTGTTTCCTTTTTTGCTGTTCCGTTTTGTTTTACTGCTGTTGCCATAATTTTAAAATTTTAAGTTAAACAATAGTTATTGTTTTGATACTGCCGGCAATCTGCACTACCAAAACAAGGCAACAACAGACGCACCTGTAGAAAAGGCAAGTCATGGTCGGTTATTTTTTCAAAAAGAAAAAATGTTCGCCATCCCAAAGGGCCCCGGACTTGTAAAAGGCGTAGGCCGTGCGACTACATTTGCTGATGGTTTGGGTGGGGTTGACAGCATTTAGAATACATACTATTAATATTAACTATAACAATGAATTTGGCAGATATTAAAAGTCAATAGTAGTGTCAAACACCTTGAGAAGATGATGAATAAAATATTTACCCATAAGCTTACATTCATATCGAAAAAGTTTAACTTCCTGAAACATATTTCCAACAATTCTTTTGTATCGAAAATTCAATAGTTTTCATTTCTTAAAATTTTTCAATAACCTCATAATTTTCATCGTCTAAAATCTTGTTGAATAAATTTTGTAATTTAAGAATAATCAATTCTAATACGTTTCGTAAAAAGCGATCTTAGCCTTTTGCCACATGTAATCCATTGGAATACACTTATCTGTAAAGGCCAAAATGACCTGAGGTCTTTTCACTAACGTCATATAAATTTTTAAAAAGCAACATGAGGGATATGATATCATCACTGTTTTTTTGCTTGAACAGATCCCATATGTTATGATAAATCGGTGATAAAGGAACGGCCGGTTTGTTTATCAAAAGAAAAACCTCCATCAATAAATAGCTTTTCTGGTGTTTAAAAAATATTACGAAGGGATTATGCCAGTAACTTCCTGATACAACATTTACGATTTTGCCATTTGAGATAATTGCATCTTCAAGTCTCAGTTGGGTATCCATTCTTGTAATTGCACTTAGAGCATTGATTTCTGAAGGCACAAAGATCACATCCTAAATTAGTTCATAAAAAATAAAAAACCGACTATTTTAAAACAGTCGGTTTAAGGAAATTATTTTTTAAAATATTAAAATTTGTCCCAGAATAATTTAGTGGTTTGATCATCACCTCCTATTGCAGCAGATCCAGAATTCCAATTATCTTCATTTAAGTTCTGCTCGTTAATTGGATAGGTATATCTGGTCGGTACAGGAAGGCCACTAACTGCAGGTAGATTTAATGAGGGGGTGTCAAATGTTCTCCATACTGTCCAACCTTCAAAACCTCGGTTATACATAGCTAACCAAAACTGATTACCAATCTTTGTTTTCCAATCTCCTGGTGCCGTTGAATAAGCTACATCAGGATTAGCTAAATAAGAAGCAACTCCTGAAACACCCCAATAATCGAATGAGGCAGTTATGCCATTATTGTAGTGATCTTCTGCTGAACCGCCCACAGACCATCCTCTCGCAGCAGCTTCTGCTAAATAGAAAGATACTTCAGCAAAATCTAGCAAACAGGCAGGGGTAGTCGCATCATGCATAATGTCCCCTATATGTGTATAGTTTTCATAGGTATTGTTTTCGCCATAAGGGCCACCATCATATATCCCAGCTCCTAAGTTCTGTGCAAAATATACAAATCTTCTAGGATCACTTAAATCATTCATGAAATCCACAATAGTGTTGGCAGCAACAAAATCATTTCTACCTGATTGAACCAATGATGCCCAAACTGGGTTAGGATTTGAAGTGGACAAATAAGCAAATGAAGCATTATCGGTATTAGAAGTAAAAACACCTGTATTGTATGCGCTTTCTACTATTGATTTGGCAACTGAAGCATTGGCATCTGCTAAACGGATTCCTAAACGTAATTTCAAAGAAACAGCGAACTTCCTCCATGCATCCATATCCCCAAAATATAAATTGTCAATATCAAAACCGCTACCGTTACCATTTAAGCCAACAATTGCTTCATCAATTCGTGACAATAAATCATTATATATTGTAGCTGCATCATCATATCTTGGAAGCGGATAAGCATTGGCATTAAGTGCCTCAGTATAGGGAATATTACCAAATGTATCCACCATTTGTTGCCAAGTATAGATCATAAGAACTTCTGCCTGAGCAGCTCTGGTTGTCTTATCAGCAGCTGATAAATCAGTGTCAGACATCACAATAACTTGTGCATCAGTTAGATCTAATAATACATCTCTATACATTTCAGACCAGTGATTTTGTGGGATATTTCTTGTATTGAAATCATAGTTAGCTTCATCAACATAAGTTGTTTCGGTCCAATATTGAGCTAACATTCTGTAAATATTTAGATTTACATTAGTACTTGTCATTTGATCCACCAAACTCTTTAATGCATTGTTAAACAAAAAACCTGCATCTACCTGAGTCGGGTTTTTGGGATCTCTATTATAATCCTCATACTTGTCATCACTCATACAAGAATTTAAAATTAGAAAGGACAAAAAAGGTATAATTATTTTTTTCATGATTTATCTTTTAAAACTGTAGTTTAATACTTGCACCAATTTCTTTAACAGCAGGGTAAGAACCGGATTGGTAACCTTGAATGTTTCCTGCTCCTAAACCAGCCTCAGGATCGGCATATGGAACATCTTTCTCAATTATCCAAAGGTTCCTTCCAATAATGGAAACAGAAGCATGTGTAAACGGTAATTTATCTAGAACTTTATTACCAAAATCATATGTTAAACTTGCTTCTCTCAACTTTACAAATCCGGCATCATATACGTGGGCCGCATTTGGACTCCTTACATAACCCCATCCATTTGCATAGTAGCCTACATAATTTCTTGTTGAATTCACAGAACCATCAGCATTAACACCAGGTAGAATTACACCTCCACTATCAGCACCGTTTGTTACATCATTTCGTACTGGGTTACCTAAATCATTAGAACCAGCAGTAAAATCGTAAAGACCAGTTGCATATCCATACCATGTATCCAATGAGAATAATTCACCCCCTTTTTGAATGTCTATTAAGAAGCTGAAAACAAGGTTTTTATATTTAAAACTATTAAAAACACCACCTGTCCAGTCAGGGTTGATATCTCCTATCACCTGATTACTATTAGAAGTCCTTTGATAGGCGCCTACCCATGAACCACTTGGAGCATCATTAGTTGTATAAATGATAGGCTGTCCATTGGAATGATAAACATAATCAGAACCTCTTATAGTTCCATAGGGTTGGCCTGGTGTTGCATTTAATGATATACCTCCTTGGAATGCACCAAGTTGAAGATTATCTACACCATCAATTAATTCAACAACGAGGCTTTCATTTTTTGCCCAGTTAAGTGAGATATTCCATGAAAAATCAGTGGTTTTTATCGGAGTAGCATTAAGTTGTACCTCCCAACCTTTATTTTCAATAGTTCCTGCGTTTAATAAAGCTGATGCGTAACCAGTACTGTTCGAAACTGGAATGCTGGTAATTTTGAAATTTTTATCATGAACTCTGATGGTTCGAATATTGAAAATTTAACTAATGACGATCTTGAAGATTATTCACCTTCATGGTCACCCGATGGTAATTGGATAGCATATACGAAAGGTAATTCAGATAATTATGATGTTTGGGTAATTAATGTCAATACAAAAATAAAATATCGATTAACTACCCAGCCAAAAAGAGATGAAAGTCCGTTTTGGAGAAATTAATTTATTTTTTGTTTTAACACTTGCAGTTATTGAATTCAAATTTACCTCGAATTATATTCAAAAATGACACAAAACATTTAGGATCCTCTATTAAATATCGTTCCCAAAAAAATGTAGCTATTCCCTTTTTGGACTTGCTAAATTAAACATTTTTAGGGAAGGCTACATTATGAGTAATATAAGTGGTGATATTTTTTGAAAAATTTACTTATAGCAACATAACATTATCCTTTAAACGATTTGTATTTCATTTAATCATTTTATTTAGAATCAAAAAATATCATTTATCTATATTTTTGTATTACAACCTCGAAAACCACAAAATGTTGTACCTATGTTGTACCCAAGATTTTTTTCGTTCATTTTTTAAATGAAAAAAGCCCTCAAGTTTTTGAGGGCTTTTTGTGCGGGCGAAGGGACTCGAACCCCCACACCTTGCGGCATCAGATCCTAAGTCTGACGTGTCTACCAATTCCACCACGCCCGCTTTAACAAAATTTAAAAGGGTTAATATCTGTCAGGCACCCAGAAATTACAATGAATCATAAAATATCAGATTTTTGATCACTCCAAAAAGGTAAATTATAATCAATACTAACTTATAGAACTTCAAAATGTTTTATTTAGTCACATTAAAACAATTCAAATATCAAAATTAATATCCTAAATTTTTCAATATTTGGTCTGAGTCTATATTGAGGCCTCTCCCGTAGAATTCCAACGCCAGATCAACTCGATTAGTAAAAACACCATCCATTCGGTTAGCATATTTATTTAACTGTTCTTCAGTATCAAATGAATAAGGATGAATCAGAAAACCGGCATCATGTATTAGATTAGTCATCCAAGGTGCATTAAGCTCCATGTAATTATTTGGCTCCCCAGATATGCTCGCGCCAATAATATGAACTTGGTTTTCAATTGCAAACTGAATTGCATCATTATAATTTTTCTGAACATTATCTTTCATTCTTGATGCTCCTAAAAGTAGGCATTTTGGAATGTTCGGAAGATGATAATCAAGTTGTTGTATACTTTTAAAAGAAAAAGACTGTAAGATCAGTCGTGCCTTGGAATTACCAACACTTACCTTACCATCTTGGGTGTCTATTGTTTTAGGGTTATTGTTAATGTTCCAACCATAGATAAAAATTTCCTTTGCCAATATTTCGTCAACCCCTGATTTCGGGTTTTTAGTCTCAATGTAAATTCCCGGCCTGTGACCATTATCATCCCTGTCATTCTCATGCAGGTAATGCCCTGTCCAGCCTCCGTCTATTATTTCTTTTACAGGCTCCCCATTCTTTCTCATAATACGATTTCCTTCTGCAATCATTATTATATCCTTTAATGTCAAAATTCTTAATCCTTTGTATGATGGTCTAGCCCTATCGGGATTTAGAGTATTGAACCATGAACCAACATCAAGACTTCTTAGCTCCTTGAGTGTAAAATCACTTATCTCAGCATTGGCTCGATCAGGAAACAACTCGGAGACATTTGTAGTTCTTACAAGTTGGTCGTCATGAAAGGCCACCAGTTGTTTATCCTTGGTAATTTGGATATCCATCTCAAGGTAGTCCGCACCTATGTTTCGGGCCCATCGGTAGGCCGGCTCAGTTTCCTCAGGTGTCCAATATGTGCTCCCTCTGTGTGCAATTATAGCATCTTTCATCACATAGTCCCTCACTTTTTTTGTCTTATCACTCAGCTGGGTTATAACCTTTTCTTTTTCTATTTTTACTAACTTATTTTTTTGAACACATGCTGAAAGAAAAAATGAAAGTAATAGTATGCTGTAAATATAGTAGGTGAATTTTGTCATATGTTTTTATTTGTTTTGATAAGAATGGTTTGAAGAGATATTACATCAATCTTCGTTTTTCAGTATTCCATGTGAATGAAGTAAATAAAATTGCCAACAGACAAGCTACAACAAATAAGATAAATGCAGCATTCCATCCCCAAAAATCTACCAAAAAACCTACAGCCACATTGGCAAAAAGTGCTCCGCCTAGATACCCGAACAATCCCGTGAGTCCTGCTGCTGTGCCTGCCGCTTTTTTAGGAACCAGATCAAGTGCTTGAACCCCAATAAGCATAACAGGCCCATAGATAAGAAAACCTATGGATATCAGGGCAATATTATCAACTAAAAGATGCCCGGGAGGGTTCTGCCAGTATACAATAATAGCCACCATAACCAATGTCATATAAATGATGATGGCAGGTGCTCTTCGGCCTAAGAAAACCTTATCGGAAAGCCATCCGCAAAGTAAGGTCCCAGGAATTCCAGCATATTCATAAGCAAAATAAGCCCACCCTGTTTCTTCCATGGAAAAACCTTTAGCTTCTTTTAAGTAAGTAGGCGCCCAATCGAGTATGCCATAGCGTACTAGATATACCATAACGTTAGCAATAGCAATAATCCAAAGGAACTTATTTTTAAATACATAAGTGAAAAATATTTCCTTTGCGGAAAATTCTTTCTCATGACTTTTATTATAATCTTTCGGATAATCATTTTTGTAGTGTTCTACATTAGGTAGACCACATGACTGAGGCGTATCTCTGATTAGTAAATAAGCGATAAAAGCAATGACAATGGCAATCATGGCAGGGAAATACAATTTGCTTTGCCAGTCGCCAAATATTGCTACACCAAGAATGGCCAAAGGACCTATAAGTCCACCGCCTATGTTATGGGCAATATTCCAAACAGACATTTTTGTACCTCGCTCTTTTGCCGAAAACCAATGTACCATTACTCTTCCGCTTGGTGGCCATCCCATTCCCTGAAACCATCCGTTGATAAACATTACTAAAAACATAATGATTACTGAAGAAGTCAGAAAAGGCATTGTACCTAAACTCAATATGGTCATTGCTGAAAGCAACAATCCCAAGCTCATAAAAGTTTGGGCATTACTCCTGTCAGAAACACCACCCATTACAAACTTACTGAGGCCATAAGCAATAGATACAGCAGAAGCAATGATACCGAGTTGTCCTTTTGAGTAACCTATATCAATCAGATCCGGCATAACCAGCGAAAAGTTCTTCCGTACGAGATAATATCCGGCATAACCGATAAAAATACCGGCAAATACCTGCCATCGCAGTCTTTTATAAGTCGGATCGACCTTCTCTTCTGGAAGTTGCTGTTTGTGCGCCTGAGGTTTTAATATAGATATCAATTGAGTTGTTTTAGATTCATATCTTAAGATTTTTATCTGCTAAAATGGTAGTACAATCCTTTAATTGTAATATGCACTTATTGCTTAGAGTCATCCCACGGCCAGGGCAACGCTTGAACACGAGACGCTTCTGATTGCCATTTTTCTGCCATTTCCCTTACCTTTTCGGGATATTCAGCAGCTATATTGTTTATTTCAGAAGGGTCTTCTTTTAAATTATATAGCTCCCAGCTATTCATTTCTTCAGCAGTGATCTTCATTGCAACCTCTGGTTTAGCTACCAATTTCCAATCACCTATCCGCAGTGCCCTACTGGCCTCATGCTCCCAAAAAAGAAAATCACGGTCAACAGGCTTATTTTGAAATGCCGGAACCAGACTGCGTCCTTCAAGAGGGATGACTGCTTTGCCGTTAAACTCTTTAGGATAATCCACCCCTGCAATTTCAAGACAGGTAGGCATGATGTCTATTAAGTGCCCTACTTGGTTATTGAGCACTCCTTTCTGCTCTATGCCCGCAGGCCAGTGTGCAATCAGTGGAGTAATGATACCACCTTCATAGACCAGTGACTTGTAATAGCGGTAGGGCGTATTGCTCAGGTTAGCCCATTCTTCATTGTAGCCTATCCATGTATCCGGAGGGCCTGCCATTACACCTCGGCCTGCCCTTATAAATTTTCCTTCTCGAGTGTATTTAGGCTTGTACTTTCGCAATAGCTCGTCATAAGGGAAAGGTTTAAGCTCTTTTTGCTTCTCGGTGAGCGGTTCTACCATTTTATCTGTATAGACAGGTTCTGCACAGCCTCCGTTATCTTGCATATAGAGGATAATAGTATTGTCTAGCTCACCTTTCTCTTCTAAGGCAGCGATGATTTTGCCTATGCCCTGATCCATAATATCTACCATAGCGGCATAGGTTTCCATGCTGCGTGCCTGCCATGCTTTCATGGGTTCGTCTTGCCAGTCGATAATGGAAGGTAGTTTTTCACTAAGTTGATGGTTTTCATTCACGATGCCCAATTCTTTTTGCTTATTGAACCGGCGTACCCTGAGGGAATCCCAGCCAATATCATATTTCCCTTTGTATTTGGCAATTTCTTCTTCGGGGGCATGTAGAGGCCAATGCGCTGCAAAGTAGGCCACATAAGCAAAAAAAGGCTTATCAGCAGGGTGTTCTTTGATGTATTTTACCGTATGGTCTGTAATGGCATGGGTAAGGTAAAAGTTCTCTCCCGGAGGGACAAATGCATTGTCCTCAACGAGGGTATAGGTGTCATAATAACTTCCCGAACCACCGAGGTTCCCAAAATAACGGTCAAATCCACGTTGGAGTGGCCAATTGCTCTGGTCTTCGGCCATCTTTTCAAGCGACCATTTGTAG
Source organism: Flavobacteriaceae bacterium (assembly GCA_020435885.1). Taxonomy (GTDB): domain Bacteria; phylum Bacteroidota; class Bacteroidia; order Flavobacteriales; family Flavobacteriaceae; genus Aureibaculum. Next base: position 2,102 of record JAGQYU010000226.1, on the reverse strand, counting down.
TCCAAGCCCAATACATGCCATTTTCCGGCCATATACGTAGCATAGCCGGCTTCCTTGAGTACTTCTGCAATAGTGGCAGCATCTTTATTCAGGTTGTTCACATAGCCCGGTTCGTCCCAATACATTTTCTGCTTTGTGGCCAAATGCCCCATATTGGCCTGATGCGAGTAGAGCCCTGTTAGCAAAGATGCCCTACTTGGGCTACAACGGCTGGTATTGTAAAAGTTGGTAAACTGTATGCCGTTGGCTGCCAGTTTATCTAAATTGGGCGTATTGATCTCAGACCCGTAACAGCCGAGATCAGAATAACCAATATCATCAGTCATGATCACAATAATATTAGGTCTTTTAGCCTTAGTTGTTTCATTTTCTTTCTTGTCTTTTGACGATTGACAGCTTATAAAAAGGCTTGCGGTCATCATCAATACTATGGTAATGATTTTCTTTGTGTACATTGTGTGTTTCAAAATTCCCATCAATATATAATCTTTAATGGTTTATACTATAATTTTTTAGCTATTTTTCAATAACCCAGATCTAATTGCGAAATGACCGGTTCAATATCGTTGAGATGTGCTTCAAATAATTTTTTAAGCTCCTCAATGATTTCCGGATGGTATTGGCCGACCTCATATTGTTCTGATGGATCATTTTCAATATTGAACAGCAACGGCGGCACATGTTCTTTTGGTGGTACCTCTTTTTTATACGAAGGCCTTGTAGTGAAATGCGCTTTCCAAGCACCTTTTCTAACTGCATAAAGCTGATGACGGGTATAATAATAAACAATATCCCTGACTTCCTTTTTAGAGTCGGTCAATAAGGGATAGAGGTCTGAGCCATCTATTTTTCGGTCTTTGGATAGCTCTACATCGGCAAGTTTCAAAGCCGTCGCATAGATGTCCATCGTGGCAGCCACTGATGCAGTGGTCTCCCCAGCTTTGATTGTGCCTGGCCACCAGGCGATGGCAGGTACCCGATAGCCACCTTCGTAGCTCGAAGATTTTCCTTCGTAGAGCAGTCCGGCAGAGCCACCTTCTACATCTCTTAACAACCAAGGACCGTTATCGCTGGTAAAAATGACCAGCGTGTTTTCGGCAATGCCTAAGCTTTTCAGCGTCTTTAGGATTTCACCCACACTCCAATCCAATTCTTCTACGACATCTCCGTATAGACCCCTTCTGCTTTTATTTTGAAAGTCATCGGAGGCATACAGAGGGGTGTGCGGGAAATTGTTGGGATAATACAGAAAGAAAGGTCGATCCTTGTTCTCAGTGATGAAGTGTATCGCTTTTTCGGTGTAACGCTTGGTGAGAAGCCTCTGGTCTGGGTCGCTCTCAATGACCTTCTCATTTTCATATAAGGGAAGCAAGGGGGCGGTTTTGTAGCGCGGCGGAATCATGTCATTGGAATAGGGGATGCCAAACCAGTAGTCGAACCCGTGGTTGAGAGGTAAAAACCCTTCCTTATGGCCCAGGTGCCATTTGCCTATGATTGCAGATTGATAATCTTTCTCCCGAAGTGCCTCGGCAATGGTAATCTCTGATGCGGGCAACCCTCCCGTTGACCTTGGGTATAGTACATTGCCGCTACTGTCCGAGCCTGCCATGCCGCTTCGTATGGGCAGCCTGCCCGTGAGAAGGGCAGCCCTGCTGGGGGTGCATACGCTTGCTCCCACATAGAATTGTGTAAATCGAAGGCCTTCCGCCGCCATTTTGTCCAGGCTGGGCGTATTGATGGTCGGATGCCCGTAGCAACCCAAATCGCCATACCCCAAATCGTCTGCAAAAATGACAATGATATTGGGAGGGGTATTAATTGTTTTATTTTGCGCCCCAAGCGATAAAAATGATAGAAAGAACGTTCTTACGGCTACTAAAAATAATATATTTTTAACATGATATTTCATAATCGATACACAGATATTTATGGCCTCTAACGGCACGAATATACTAAAAAAGTAATTATATAAAATATCTAAATGTTATTTTTTTGTAAATTTTTATTTTTTTTTATTTTTTTTAATTATACTTTTGTTTCTAAAATTCAAAAAATGACTGCTTATTCTTTTAAAGGAATTTTAAACAGAGAAGTTTCAATCC
>JAGQYU010000225.1:3314-4983 GCA_020435885.1 Flavobacteriaceae bacterium | reverse complement strand
CCAATGATTAGGATTTTTCTCATATAAGTAAAATTGTAATGGCGAAGGTATAAAATTTGGCCGTTACCTTCAAGCAGATTTTAATATAAAAAAGTATCTTTTCTATATAATTAAAGCTGTATTTTTACATCATATCAAAAACTTGAAAAATGAATAAAAATTTATCCATAACCGCACTGCTGGGAGCATTAACAATTATTTTAGGAGCCTTTGGCGCACATGTTTTGAAAGAAAAATTATCGCCAGAAACTTTACAAAGTTTCGAAACTGCCATACGCTACCAAATGTACCATGTATTAGCATTGCTTTTCGTAAATATTTATCATAGTTTTTCCAATAAAACCAAAAATATGATCAGCTATTTATTCTTTATGGGAATCTTTTTCTTTTCGGGTTCTATTTATGCAATTGCAGCAGGTATCAACCCCAAATCGATATGGTTCATTACTCCGTTAGGCGGACTTCTTTTCATAATTGGCTGGGTTTTCATGTTTTACAGTTTTGTCAAAAAAAAGTAACTTTTACTACTAATAATTTTATCGAAAACGTTTTCGATAAAAAAGAATTATACTTAATTTTGCTTGGTATAAAAATTATTAGCAATAATGGATACTACTAATACCACAAGCAAAACAATAGAAAATTATGGAATTCTGAATGCAAAAACGCATTGGAATCTCTCTCCTGAAGCACTAATAGACATTTGTGTACAAAAAGGACTTGGGCAAATTGCCAGTAACGGAGCCTTAATGGTAGATACTGGTGAGTTTACCGGAAGATCACCTCAAGACAGGTTTATTGTAAAAGACGCCATTACCAAAGACAAAGTTTGGTGGGGAAATATCAATTTACCTTTTGATGAAGATAAGTTTGAAAAACTATACAATAAACTAATCAAACATCTTTCCGGCAAAGAATTATATGCCCGTGACGCTTATGCTTGTGCCGATGAAAAATATAGGATGAACATACGAATGATTACCGAACTACCATGGAGTAATCTTTTTGTGTATAATATGTTCTTAAGGCCATCTGAACAAGAATTGAAGGATTTCAAACCCGAATGGACTATTTTGCAAGCACCTAGTTTTATGGCTATTGCAAAAGAAGATGGAACCAGACAACATAATTTTGCCATTTTAAATTTCTCTAAAAAAGTAATTATAATTGGTGGTACTGGCTATACCGGCGAAGTTAAAAAAGGCATTTTTTCTGCGCTGAATTTTATTCTACCAGTATTTAAAGAAACACTGCCTATGCACTGCTCTGCCAATGTGGGCGAAAATGGCGAAACCGCTATTTTCTTTGGCCTTTCCGGTACAGGGAAAACAACACTTTCAGCAGATCCAAACAGAAAGTTGATTGGTGATGATGAACATGGCTGGACTAAAGAAAATACTATTTTTAATTTTGAAGGCGGATGCTACGCTAAAGTAATTAACCTTACCGAAGAAAACGAACCTGACATTTATAGAGCTATACGCCCAGGTGCCATTTTAGAAAATGTTGTATGTAAGCAAGGTACTAATGAAGTAGATTATACCAATACTTCCATAACACAAAACACTCGGGTTAGTTACCCTATCCATTTTATAGATAATATTCAAGTACCTTCTTTAGCAAAAAATCCTAAAAATATCTTTTTCCTAACGGCAGATGCTTTTGGAGT
>JAGQYU010000225.1:0-3198 GCA_020435885.1 Flavobacteriaceae bacterium | reverse complement strand
GCATGTTTCGGAGCCCCATTTATGCCTTTGCATCCAACCGTTTATGCAGAAATGTTAAGTACTAAAATGAAAGAAACCAAAGTGAATGTTTGGCTGATTAATACCGGATGGACAGGTGGAGCTTACGGCGTAGGAAGTCGTATCAAATTAAAATATACCCGAGCCATGATCACTGCAGCTATTAATGGTGAATTGGGAGATCTTTCCGGAGATAATTATCACATCCATACTGTTTTTGGTTTGGCTCAAGTTAAACATTGCCCCGGTGTGCCGGATGATATTCTTAGTCAACGCCAAACTTGGAATGATGATGAGGCTTTTTATAAACAAGCACATAAATTAGCAGATGCTTTCAGGGCTAATTTTGAAAAATTTGCAGAATACGCCAATGAAGAAATTCTTGCCGGAGGCCCTCCAATCATCAATAAACCCTAAAGCCGGATAAACGCATATTGTATTTTCGTTGAGCAAACTGAAAGTACCAAAACAACTTATAATTGACTTCTAGCCCATAATCAATATTGGGTTGGTAGTCAATTATATTTTCGTAGATATTTGCATTATATGCATGCGGATTACGAGCACGGTTATTCCACTCCGTTACATAAACTAAATTTCTAGCCTCTAAAAAACTCTGCGAATAATACTCCATAGGCTTTGCAATAGAGTTTAAATACGTAGTAAATCCGGGGTCAATAATTATAATTTCATATTCTAAACTATCGTTGGCTATACGTACAGGTTCTTCTTGCTGGCCATCAGCAACAGCTACTGTATTTTTGGGAGTTCCACAATTGACAACCAACATTGCAGCAGCAACAATAAGGAATGCTAAATTTTTCATAATCAAATTTTTACTAAGTATTCATCATCAAATTATATTCCAAATTAATCATAATTTTTGTTAAATGAAATGATTTGTATCAATCTCACTAAAATTCCAGTTTTAATTGAACATCAACTACTTGCTCCGGCTCTTTTTTTTGCGTATTTAGATTTGACAAAGAAATACCCAATAGCCTTACAGAATCATATATTTTATCCTGAAACAAAAGTTCTTTGGAAGTTTCAAACAGCATACTTTTATTCTTAACAAAATAGGGCAATGTTTTACTTCTCGTTTGGATAGAAAAATCACTATACTTAATTTTTAGTGTAATAGTTTTTCCTGATACTTTTGATCTTTTCAATCTTTTTTCAAGCTCTTCGGCAATTCGTTCCAGTTTTTCCAGCATATAAATTTCAGAGGTTAAATTGGCATGAAAAGTATGCTCTGCCGCCAATGATTTTCTGATCCTGTCAGGTTTTACTTTAGTATTATGAATTCCCCTAACGATAGAGTAATAACTTGCTCCCGAGCTTTTAAAATGTTCAGTAAGAAATTCTAATGATTTACCTTTTAAATCTTTACCGTTAAAGATTCCCAAATTATACATTTTTGCAGTAGTAACTTTGCCAATACCATAAAACTTTTCAATAGGCAATTCTTCCAAAAAAGTAAGCACTTCTTCAGGTGGAACCGTTTTTTGTCCGTTAGGCTTATTAACATCTGATGCCACCTTAGCAATAAATTTATTAATGGATATTCCTGCGGAAGCTCTTAGCCCAACCTCATCATAAATACGCTGTCGGATCTCTTTGGCCAATATGGTAGCCGATGGAAAATTCTTTTTATTTTCAGTTACATCTAAATACGCCTCATCCAATGATAAGGGTTCAACCATATCAGTATATTCATAAAATATCTTTCGTATCTTCTTTGAAATTTCTCCATAACGATCAAAACGGGGCTTAACAAAAATAAGTTGTGGGCATTTTTTACGTGCCAACACGCCACTCATAGCCGACCGGACACCAAACTTACGAGCCTCATAACTTGCCGCTGATACTACGCCCCGCTCACTGTTACCACCTACAGCAATGGGCTTTCCTTTAAGTTCAGGATTATCTAGCTGCTCTACAGAAGCATAAAATGCGTCCATATCTACATGAATGATCTTTCTGAATGGTGGCTGTAAGTCCATACTCAAAAATACAAAAAAGAAAAGCTCGCCAAATTGGCGAGCTTTTACAAAATATTTTAACTAAAAACTAAATTACACCTTGATCTAACATAGCATCAGCTACTTTGATAAATCCGGCAATATTAGCACCTTTTACATAGTTAATGTAACCATCAGACTCTGTACCATATTTAAGACATGCTTCATGGATTGAGGTCATAATGCGATGTAATCTGTCATCAACCTCTTCTTTAGACCAGTTTAGTTTCATAGCATTTTGAGCCATTTCCAAACCAGAAACTCCTACTCCACCTGCATTGGCAGCTTTGCCAGGAGCAAATGGAATTTTATGTTTATGAAATACTGCTATTGCTTCTGGAGTACAGCCCATATTAGACACTTCAGCTACGTAACTAACCTTATTGTTTACAAGATTTTGAGCGTCATCTCCATCCAATTCATTTTGAGTAGCACATGGCATAGCGATATCGCATTTTACCTCCCATGGTTTTTTACCAGGGAAGAATTTAGCTCCTGGGAACTCATCAGCATACGGAGCAACTATATCATTATTAGAAGCACGCAATTCTAACAAATAGTCAATTTTTTCAGCATCTAATCCTTTCTCATCAAGGATATAACCATCAGGGCCTGAAATAGTTATGATTTTTCCACCAAGTTCTGTTACTTTAAGAGCAACACCCCAAGTTACGTTACCAAAACCTGATAAACTAACCGCCTTTCCTGTAAAGTCAGTATTATCTAATGCCAACATTTCCTTTGCAAAATAAGTAGCACCAAAACCAGTAGCTTCAGGACGAATTAAAGAACCTCCCCAATTTAGACCTTTACCGGTTAAAACTCCCGTATTTTCTTGTTGTAATTTTTTGTACATACCATACATGAAGCCAATTTCTCTTCCTCCGGTTCCAATATCACCTGCAGGTACATCTACACTTGGCCCAATAATCCTCCATAACTCCAGCATAAATGCTTGGCAAAAACGCATAATCTCTCCGTCAGATTTTCCTTTAGGATTAAAATCCGAACCACCTTTTGCACCACCCATCGGAAGAGTTGTCAACGCATTTTTGAAAATTTGTTCAAAACCTAAAAATTTAAGGATGCTCAAATTAACACTTGGGTGTAAACGGATACCTCCTTTGTATGGCCCAATAGCATTGTTAAACTGAAC
>JAGQYU010000224.1 GCA_020435885.1 Flavobacteriaceae bacterium | reverse complement strand
TTGGTTTTCACATCATGGACTGAAAGTAATTCAGGAGGAGGATTTACCTATCAGAGATCTACAGACCAGTCACTTTCTAACAATCATTTTGAAGTTAAAAAAGTAAAACTTTTTCCCAATCCTACTAGTGATTTTTTAAGGTTGGCAAACATCTCGGGAGAAAACAATATAAAAGTATTGGATGTGTGCGGTAAAGTGGTTTTAACTGAAAATATTCAAAATAAAGAATATATAGATGTTAGGGAATTAAAATCAGGACTGTACTTCCTGTATCTGGATAATCAAAGCCCAATGAGATTTTTAAAAAATTAAAGTTTGATGTTGAAAAATAAATTTGCTCTAATTGTTTCCTTTTTATGGTTTAATATGTCTATAGCTCAAGAAAATGATCTGAAAGGATTAGTTGTAGATGAGCGGAGCAATCCGTTGCCTTATGTAAATGTGGTTGCCTATGGAGATAACAATAAACTATTAAATGGGGTCATTACGGATGATAATGGTCAATTTGAATTGAACATTGATTTGTCATCAGTTCGCTACATAAAGTTAACATTCATAGGATATGAAGATCGTCAGATAGATATTTCTGGGTTAAATTCTGATAACAACTTGGGCATAATTACTTTGGTGGCTTCAAACGAAAATTTGGATGAGGTTACCATCACTGCAAAAAAGCCTTTAATAGAAAGAAAAATTGATAGGCTAATTGTAAATGTAGACCAAAGTATTTTAAGTGCAGGCAGCAATACCTTACAGGTGTTGGAAAGAGCTCCTGGTGTCTTTGTGGATACAGATGGTTCCATTACTCTTAAAGGACGAAATGGGGTTAATGTCTTAATAAATGGAAGACCTCAACGTATGTCATCAGGAGATTTAAGCAATTATCTTAATACACTTCCAGCTTCTGCTATTCAAAAAATTGAATTGATTTCCAATCCATCTTCGGCTTTTGATGCCGAAGGGACGGCGGGGGTTATTAATATTGTTTTAAAAAGAAACGAGAGTTATGGTACCAATGGTAGTGTTAATGCTTCTTATGGTCAAGGCAAGTACAATACTTATGCTTCTGGAGTTTCAATAAATAACAGAAACAATATTTCAAGTTTATATGCCGGCATCAATTACAATTTTCGTCAAAGCTACAATCATTTATTTACCGATAGAAATTATAATGAAGGTCAAAACAATGCACAATTATATAATCAGCAAGCTAAATCCATTTACCCAACAGGTGGCTTTCTATACAATGTTGGAGGTGATTTTTATATCTCAAAAAAAACTACCGCAGGCGTAAATATTTCAGGAAATAACACACACACAAAACAAGATGGCAATGGAAGTACTCTAATTTACGACAGTCAACAAAATAATACTGGAGGATTCGATACCAAAACCACGGCTGATGGTAAAAGAAGTGACATTGCTCTCAATGTAAATTTACGTACAAGTTTTAATGAGGACAAAGGAGATTTTTCAGCCGATGTGGATTATGCAAAATATAAGAATAAGAATACTCAACTATTTGAAACCTATTTTTTCGACTCCGGAGGTTTGCAAACCGATGAAGAATTTCTTAAAGCTTATAGTGATGGTTGGTTGAAATTGTTTTCCGTAAAGAGTGATTTAAACCTACAAACTCAAAATTCCGGCAAGTTTTCCTTTGGCGCAAAATCAAGTTTTGTTAAAAACGATAACGTTTTGGACTACTATGATGTGGAAGGAAATCAAGAAATTCCAAATAGCAATTTTAGTAACCATTTTAAATACAAAGAAAACATCAATGCGCTTTATTCCAATTGGAATTATGAGTATAAGAAGTGGTTATTTCAGTTTGGGTTACGTGCAGAACAAACCAATATAGAAGGTATCCAGATATTAACATCGGAAAGTTTTGTTGACCATTATTTTCAGCTGTTTCCAAGTCTTTTTCTTCAGTATAAACCAAATGATAATTACACTTTTGGGTTTTCATCTGGACGACGCATCAACAGGCCTAATTATTTTCAGTTGAATCCATTCAGGGTATATGTAGATAAATCAACTTACCGTGAAGGGAATCCCGATTTAAAGCCCGAAATAGGTTTGAATTTTGAAGGTAGTTTGTCCTATAAGCGTTGGTTAGAAATCAGTCTTTCCTATAGTAATACAAAAGACAACATCATTCCAGTTCTTATCCAAGATGACCAAACCATGACTACCGCCGTTCAGTTGGTCAATATTGGCAATTATAACTATTTGGGGATAGATACCAGTATTACATTAAAACCTTTTAAAGATTTCAGTAGCCGATGGAACTTAAGTCTATTTTACAATGAATTCCTTGGGGAGGTAACAGGGTTTAGGCTAAATGAAAAAGGGACAGCTTTTAGAATTCGTTCCAATAACACATATAGCTTTGGTAAAGGGTGGAGTACTGAAATGAGTTTCTTTTACCAGCCTAAATATACTTATGGGATTACTGCTTTTGATCCAAGATGGAAACTGGATTTAGGATTGCAAAAAGAAGTATTTGATAGTAATGGGAAAATCAGTTTGACATTAACCGATATGTTTAAGAAATACTATCCAAGTGGGAGTACCAATTTTGGCAATATCAACGAAAATTTTATCAGTGTTAGGGATACGAGGGTCTTAACATTTGCTTTTTCTTACAACTTTGGTAGTGACAAAGTAAAATCTGCTAGCAAGAGAACAGGTGCTCAAGAAGAAAAAAATAGGGTTTAATGTTGATGTGATAAATATGGGATTAAAAATTAACACAGTCATTATTTTATCTTTTTTGGCCTCAAACTTACTCAAATGCCAGGAAGTAGAGTTTCGGTATATTAAAAACCAGATTATATTACCTGTATTCATCAATGATAATGGCCCATATAATATGCTGTTGGATACGGGTGTAGATCCGTCGGTAATAGACTTGCAAATTCTAAAAGAAATTGGGGTAGCTATTGACAGTACAGATTTTGGAAAAGCTGAAGGAAGAGGTGAAGATGAAGTAAAAGTCTTCCCAATTGTGATTGATCAATTGTCAATTGGTGATAAAGAAAAACATAAACTTGAAACATTGGCTATGAATTTAAGCCATTTAGGAGATCCTCTAGGGATCAAATTGCATGGTATTATTGGATATAGTTATATAAAAGATAAGATGTTTAAAATAGACTACGAAAATCATACACTTACATTTTTTAATAATAGAAATAACCTAAATGCTTCTATCCGTAACCAATTTCACATTGTTAAATTTTTTCATGATGGGGAGGACATGATACCTTTAATCAATGATTGTAGTGTAAATGGGTTTGATTTTATTGGATCTGTTGACACTGGGTCAAGCTTGAATATTCAGATATACAAACACCGCTTAGAAAAATTCAACATAAGTAGAGATTCTGTAAAAGATTCTCAAATAGTGGGTGCGCAAGGTGTAAAGAAAATTCTAAAATCAACAGTGCCTAAAGTCCAATTGGGAGACTTTATTTTTTATGATCAAGAACTCTCAATTTCTGATATAAAAAACAAGAAACAGCTAAGAGACGGAAATATTGGGAACAAATTTCTTCAGAATTTTAAGGTTGCATTCGATTATTCTAATAACGAAATAATTTTTGAAATAAAATGAAAATTACTCTCTCACACATAAAAAATTATCTACTGCTCTTAATTGTATTGTCATGTAAAAACATCAATGATGAGCAAAAAAATGAAGTAAGTAGCGGTCATATCAATAGCGAATTAATTCAATTAAACCTTCCGGTTGCAAACATTGCCGTTTTAGGAACCTTTCATTTTGTAGCAAACGTTGATTCATATAAGCGAAAAAATAATATTGATGTAATGTCGCCAAAGATTCAAAAGGAATTGGATGAATTGGCAACTTCATTAAGCAATTATAAACCCACTAAAATACTCGTGGAATTCCCTATCGCTGAACAGAAAGAATTGGACAGTCTATATCAAGAATATAGAAAAGGTAATTATAAACTTGGCCATGGAGAACAAATGCAAATAGGATTTAGATTGGCAAAACTGCTTAATCATGAACATGTTTATGGAGTAGATGTGCAGGT
>JAGQYU010000223.1 GCA_020435885.1 Flavobacteriaceae bacterium | reverse complement strand
CGGCAAACTCCGGATTTAGCTTTTTGCCAATCTACATAGGACCAATTATTGCAATTCCTTTGTGGATTGTAGTTATGCGAAAAATCATACGTATCTCAAAACAACACAAAATATCTTCCATTGCCGATTTTATTTCACTGCGTTATGGAAATAATAGGTTTTTAGGTGCCCTTATCACTATTATATGTGTACTTGCCACAGTTCCTTACATATCCCTACAACTTAAAGCATTATCAGAAACTTTTGAGATAATGACACATCATAAATCAAGTTATGTGTCAACCGGAGTTTATGACGATTCTACTTTTTATATTGCTCTACTGCTGGCCATTTTTGCCACTTTTTATGGCACTCAAAAAACCGATGCTTCAGAAAAACATAGAGGCATTGTAGTATCCGTAGCTTTTGAATCTATCTTAAAATTAGCATTCTTTTTACTGATAGGTATTTATGTAACATTTTTCTTGTTTGACGGAACCGAAGACATTTACAATCAAATATCACAAACACCAAACTTTAGTAGTTTGGTAAAAATAAATGGCGTAGAGAGCGGGTTCAACTGGTTTTTTATGACCTCACTTTCTTTTATGGCCATCTTTTTATTGCCTCGTCAATTTCAAGTTTCTGTTGTTGAAAATAGCAGAGAAAAACATTTAAAACAAGCCATTTGGATGTTTCCTCTGTACCTCTTCTTATTCAATATTTTTGTGATTTACATTGCGTGGGGTGGCAAATTAACATTTGCAGATACAGTTAATGCTGAGTATTTTACCTTACTTCTTCCTTTACAAAACAACAATACCTTTTTAGCACTATTAGTATTTTTAGGAGGATTTTCTGCTGTTATCTCAATGGTAGTTGTATCTACATTAGCGTTGGCAACCATGGTAAGTAACAACCTCATTATCCCCTATGGATTTTTAGATAAATTCATCAAAGGGCACCCGGAAAAGAATGCAAGTTATATTAAAAGTATTCGTAGAATATCTATTTTTCTTCTCATTATCACTGCATATCTTTTTTATGTAAATTTTTCAATAGAGCTATCACTTTATTCCATCGGATTGATCTCATTTGTAATTGTATCGCAATTAGCGCCATCATTCTTTATTGGGCTCTACTGGAATAGAGGCTCCTCAAAAGCAGCGATCATAGGTATAATTGTTGGATTTCTAATAACCATATACACATTGGTGTTGCCTTTCACCATTGAGGCCTTTACCGGCTCAAAAGAATTTACCGAAAACGGCCTTTGGGGAATTCAATTATTACGCCCTCAAGCGCTTATGGGAATCGATTTTCTTTCCGCACCTTCACATGCCTTTTTTTGGAGTATGACCTTTAATACGCTTTGCTACTTAGTATTCTCTTTAACCTCAAAAGGTAATTACAGAGAAAGAAATTATGCAGAAATGTTTGTAGACAGCAAAAACTACACTTCATTGCAAGACAGTGCTTTAGTATGGAAAGGTGAGGCTTATGTGGCCGATATAAAAAATGTACTGATAAAATTTTTGGGTGAAGAACGTACTCAGCGTGCCTTAAACCTCTTCTTCTTAAAATACAAATTGCCTCAAAATACCCAAATGGCCGATGCCAGACTGATTAACTTTTCCGAAAAATTATTAACCGGAAGTATTGGAAGCGCCTCAGCTAAAATATTAATTTCCAGTGTGGTAAAAGAAGAACAGATCAGTTTGACAGAGGTATTGAAAATTTTGGAAGAATCTAAAGAGGCTATTGCTTCTAATAAATTTTTAATAGAAAAATCTTCTGAGCTTACCAATTTAACTAATAAACTGAAAGAGGCCAACGAAGAACTCATCACAAAAGACAAACAAAAGGATGAATTTTTAGACACTGTTGCTCATGAGCTTAAAACTCCAATTACAGGTATCAGGGCTGCAACGGAACTTATTATGGATGATGATGAAATGCCTTATGATATTAAAACACAATTCCTTAAAAACATTTTGCAAGATTCTGATCGGCTTTCAAGACTTATCAATAACATCCTCGATTTTGAAAAACTTTCTACCGGCAGGCAGCAACTGGCTGTAAAAAAACACAATATCAAAAAGACAATTACCAAAGCAATAAGCAGTCTGCAACAGATAGCATCTAAAAAAGATGTGGTTATTACTACTAACAATCTGATAGATTTTGAAATGAAATATGACGAAGATCGCATACTACAAGTTCTGACAAATCTACTATCAAATGCAGTAAAATTCTGCGAACCTAAAAAAGGCAAGATCAACGTTAAGTATCATATTAAAAAAGACCATATAGAGTTACAGGTAACTGACAATGGCAAGGGCATCCCCGAAGAGGATTTTGATTATATCTTTGATAAATTCTATCAATCAAAAAACCAAAACACTATCAAGCCCCAAGGCAGTGGATTGGGCCTTGCCATCAGCAGACAAATTATAGAAAAACACAACGGAAAAATTTGGGCAGACAAAAACCATAAAAATGGCGCAAAATTTGTTTTTATACTTCCGTTTAAGTAATTTAGAACACTAAAATGAAGAGAAAGATTTTAATTGTTGATGATGAGCCCAACATAGTGATGACCTTAGAATACACTTTTAAAAAAAATGATTTTGAAGTGTTCATAGCAAGAGATGGCAGCGAGGCATTACAGATATTGGAAAACAATGTTCCGGATGTAGTTTTGTTGGACATTATGATGCCTAATGTAGACGGATATCAAACCTTGAATCACATAAAATCGAATGCTAATTTAAAAGACACTAAAGTTGTTTTTTTAACAGCAAAAAATAAAGCTTCGGATATTGAAAAAGGCTTAAAACTTGGAGCTGACAAATATTTAACAAAGCCGTTTTCAGTAAAAAAAATAGTTTCAGAAATACATGAGCTTTTAGATTAAAAATTTGGATTGTGTGCAAACAACCAATGTTTAATTTAATAAAGCAACAATGAAGTTTCGATTAAATCCTTTAGCATCAGATATTTTCATCTGCATATATGCTATTGCCTCATTATATCTGCGTTTTAAGTTTGAAAGCAGTGAAACCGTTTCCACTTTAAATTCAATAATCATTGGTATCTGTTTTATACTTATCATTTGGGTTTTGATCAAATTCAAAGTATTGAATCCCAATTGGTTTGGTCTATTTTCTAACACTAAAAAGCAACTGTTATGAACTACTCAGAACATTACAAAAAAAGCATAGAGACCCCTGAAGAATTTTGGAAAGAACAAGCTGATGCTATCAAATGGTTTCATAAACCTTTTACTATCCTTTCTAAAGATGAAAACGGATTTTACAGATGGTTTACAGATGGAAAGTTAAACATCAGTTATCTGGCAATTGATAAACATATTGAAGATGGATTTGGTGAACAGACGGCTATTATTTACGATTCACCTGTTACACAACGAAAAGTAAAATTCACTTTTAACGAAGTTCAAGATCAGGTGGCTCGGTTAGCCGGAGGATTAAGTGACTTAGGCGTTAAAAAAGGCGACACAGTTATCATTTACATGCCCATGATTCCACATGCAGCTTTCAGCATGCTGGCCTGCGCAAGGATCGGAGCCATTCACTCTGTTGTTTTTGGAGGATTTGCCCCTCATGAACTCGCTATTAGAATTGATGACTGTAAGCCAAAAGTGATCATTACAGCTACTGCCGGAATTGAAGTTGATCGGCTTATAGCCTACAAACCTCTAGTTGACGAAGCTATAGAAAGTGCCGAGCATAAACCTGATAAAGTAGTGGTTTTCCAACGAAGGTTAGGTGCTGTTGTGCCAAAAACACATCGCTTTGTAGATTATGTTGAACTGGTTGAAAAATCAAAACCTATTGATTGTGTGGAAGTAAATTCTAACGATCCTCTTTATATTTTATATACTTCCGGCACTACCGGAAAACCCAAAGGGATACTACGTGATACTGGTGGCTACGCTACTGCATTAAAATATTCTATGAAATACATTTACGGAGTTGATGAAGGCGATACTTTCTGGGCAGCTTCGGATGTAGGTTGGGTAGTTGGGCACAGCTATATTGTGTATGGCCCTTTGTTGAACAGAAACACCACCGTAATCTTTGAAGGAAAACCTATCAAAACCCCAGATGCCAGCACATTTTGGAGGGTGATTAGCGAGAATAATGTAAAAGTTATGTTTACGGCTCCTACAGCTATACGGGCTATCAAAAAAGAAGATCCCAGTGGAAATTTTCTAAAACAATATGACTTAAGTTGCTTAAAATATCAATTCTTGGCAGGCGAACGCTGTGATGTAGCAACCCTAAAATGGCTAGAAGAAAAACTTCAAATTCCTGTTATAGACCATTGGTGGCAAACCGAATCCGGATGGCCTATGTTAGCCAATTCTATGGGAGTGGAAATTTTACCTGTAAAACCAGGATCGGCATCAAAACCAGTAGCCGGGTATGATATCCAAACGTTAGATGCAGAAGGTAATAGAATGAGAGCCAATGAAGAAGGTTATGTAGTTGTAAAATTACCATTACCTCCGGGAATGCTTTTGAATATCTGGGGCAATACCGATCGTTTTGTAGAGGGCTATCTAAAACGGTTTGAAGGTTATTATTTTTCAGGTGACGGAGGTTATATTGATGAAGACGGTTATGTGTTCATTACCGGAAGGGTTGATGATGTTATCAATGTTGCCGGGCATAGGCTTTCTACTGCCGAAATGGAAGAAATTGTAGCTTCGCATCCTTCTGTTGCTGAATGCGCTGTTATTGGTATCCATGATGATCTGAAAGGACAAATTCCTTTGGCATTAGCCGTAACAAAATCAGACAATATCATTGCAGAATCTGTAATTCAGGAAGAAATTGTTAAAGACGTACGGCATGTTATTGGTGCCGTGGCATCATTAAAACAAGTTTTGCTGGTAAAAAGACTTCCAAAAACACGTTCTGGAAAAATTCTTCGTAAATTGCTACGAAGTATTGCCGATAAGGAAGATTATAAGATACCTTCAACCATTGATGATCCGGCAATTATAGACGAAATAACACAAATATTTATAACACATAAAGTTGGCAAACACTAATCTAAACTAATCACCATGAGTAACTATCACATTAAACATTTAGAAGAATATTTTCAAGTTTATCGGAAGTCGGTAAGAAACCCTGAAAGCTTTTGGGAAGAAGTAGCCGAAGAGCATTTTGTATGGCGAAAGCGCTGGAACAATGTGCTGAGTTGGGATTTTACCAAACCGGAAGTAAAATGGTTTGAAGGTGCAAAACTCAATATTACCGAAAATTGTATAGACAGACATTTGCGTATTAGAGGAGATAAAACAGCTATTCTCTTTGAGCCTAATGACCCCAACGATCCTGCTGAACATATCACTTATAAACAACTTTATGAAAGGGTAAATCAATTTGCTAATGTACTTAAAGATCAAGGTATTAAAAAAGGTGATAGAGTTTGTATTTACCTTCCTATGATCCCTGAATTGGCTATCTCTTTGTTAGCCTGTGCTCGTATTGGCGC
>JAGQYU010000222.1 GCA_020435885.1 Flavobacteriaceae bacterium | reverse complement strand
CCTTTATCATCACCATCAGAATAATTGTACCAAGAATTATTTACAAATTCTTCAATATCTTCATTTCTATGGTCTACATCATATACTTTAGATAGATCTCTGTTCAAAATCACCCCTTGAGGGAATTTGAAATTAGAAATATCATTGTATCCATTAGTTGGGAAATCGCCATAAGACATATAATTTCCAAAGCCTTGGCCTATAGCACCCCAATCTTTATAGAATGATGCAATAGCCAACAGATCAGGAATATAAACTTGCTCCACAAATTCTTTACCTTCTTTCAGTAACTTTCCTACCATTGCTAATCGTTCAGCCGTTAAACCACCTGGATTTTCAGTGTTGATGGCACAAGCCATACCACCAACCAAATAATTTGGGTGTGGATTTTTACCACCAAATATGGTATGTATCTTAACGATCTCTTTTTGCCATTCAAGAGCTTCCAAGTAGTGCGCAACGCCTAAAAGATTTACTTCAGCTGGTAATTTCATTTGAGGGTGCCCCCAATATCCATTAGCAAAAATTCCTAATTGACCGCTTTCAACAAACTTTTGAACTCTTTTCTGGATATCAGAAAAATAGCCGGGTGAGCTTTTTGGCCAGTTAGAAATACTTTGAGCAATTTCTGAAGTTTTTATAGGATCAGCTTTTAAAGCATTCACTACATCTACCCAATCTAATGCATGTAAATGGTAGAAGTGTATTACGTGGTCATGCATATAAAGTGAACCTTCCATGATGTTTCTTACCATTTCCGCATTTGGCGGAATGGCTATACCAAGAGCATCTTCAACGGCTCTTACTGAAGCCAATGCATGCACAGTTGTACATACACCACAGGTACGTTGTACAAAGGCCCATACATCTCTCGGATCTCGGCCTTTAACAATTTGCTCAATGCCTCTAACCATTGTACTGGAACTGTAGGCATCTACAATTTTTCCGTCTTTAATTTCTGCTTCTATTCTTAAGTGACCCTCAATCCTTGTAACAGGGTCAACAACTATTCTATTTGCCATGTCTTTTAGTTTTAAGAGTCAATATTTTGTTCATTGGTTTTACCTCTGGCAATTCTGCTTAAGAGTTCTTTTCGCTTAGAGATATTAGCGGCAATAGCATGTACTGCTAAACCACCGGCTAATACACCAGCGCCAACTTTACCAATATCATCTGCCAGACCTTCTTCTTTTAATCCGGGCACTTTTGTCATACGCTCATAAAAAGGAGCATTGTCCCAGAAATTATCTTCACTACAACCAATACAACCATGTCCGGATTGGATAGGGTAACTTACACCGTTATTCCACTTAATGGTACCACAGGCATTATACGTCATAGGCCCTTTACAACCTAATTTGTATAAACAGTAACCATTTTTAGCGTTATGATCATCAAAAGTTTCTGCAAACAAACCTGCATCATAGTAAGGACGTCTGTAGCAGCTGTCATGAACACGTTTAGCGTAGAATGCTTTTGGCCTTCCTTGGCGATCTAATTCAGGTAATCTACCAAATGTTACTACATGTACTATAATACCTGCCATAACTTCACCAATAGGAGGGCAGCCGGGTACACGAATAATAGGTTTGTTCTTAATGATCTTATGGATAGGAGTTGCTTGTGTAGGATTTGGCTTAGCTGCTTGCACACAACCATTGGAAGCACAGCTACCCCAAGCTATAATAGCTTTGGCGCCTTCTGCAGCTTCTAATAAGAGATCTTTGGCAGACCTACCTGCTATACAGCAATAGTTACCATCAGCTCCCATAGGAACTGAGCCTTCCACACAGAGAATGTATTCTCCTTTGTATTTTTCCATTGTAGCATGTTTGGCAGCTTCAGCTTGGTGCCCTGATGCAGCCATTAATGTCAATGTGTAGTCTAATGAAATTTTATCAAGAATGATGTCTGATACAATTGGGTGATCAGAACGAATAAAAGACTCGCTGCAGCATGTACATTCTTGGAAATGTTCCCAAATGACCGGTAGTCTGTAGGTAGTTTCAAGAGATTTGGCTACTTGACCAACCATGGAGTGTTCCAAACCCATATATGCTGCTATATAGGTGGCAAACTTCATAAAATCTCTTCTATTATACCCTTGCTTTATTATGCTTTCATAATAAGTTTCTTTGATTTCTGTATTCGAAGCCATAATTTAAAGATTATTAAGGATAATTTTTAGGTTAGTATTTAGGTAAATCGGTTAAATTTAGATAGTTACATGCAGATAAAACATGATATATATCATACCATGTTATATAGAATAAATCTAATTTTAAATTCTGAAAAAAGTGTCCGTATGCATGAGCTATCAATTGCCTTAGGAATTGTAAAAATTGCCGAAGCTGAAACGGCAAAAGCCAATGCCAAAGAGGTTGAAAGGATTGAATTGGAAATAGGTGAATTAGCAGGTGTTGAAATTGATTCTTTAGATTTTGTTTGGGATACTGCTGTTAAGGATAGTGTTTTAGAAAAGGCTGAAAAGCATATTAATATAATAAAAGGTATAGGGAAGTGTATAGATTGTTATACAGAATTTGAAATGCATTATATTTATGATACATGTCCAAATTGTAATAGCAATCTAAAAAGTATATTAAAAGGTAAAGAACTTAGAGTAAAGACATTAGACGTAATTTAAAATCAATTATTATGTGTGGAACTTGCGGATGTGGTAACGAAACCAATGGACCAATAATTACTAAACCAGGTGAACATGTACACTCTCATAGCCATGATCATGACCACCATCATGGTCACGGTCATTCTCATGAACATCATCACCATCACCATGATATCGAGCATGATGATCATGCTCACCACCATCATCACCATCATAAGGTGTTGGAAGTAGAGCAAGATATTTTGCAACATAATAATTTATTAGCTGCTCGCAACAGAGGCTATTTTGAAGCTAAAAATATCTTTTGTCTTAATTTGGTTAGCTCACCCGGATCAGGAAAAACTACCATTTTAGAACGTACACTTACTGACTTGAAAGATAAAATTCCATTTTATGTGATAGAAGGAGATCAGCAAACCATGCATGATGCTAATAGAATAGATGCTTTGCATATTCCTGTAGTTCAGATAAATACAGGGAAAGGCTGTCATTTGGAAAGTGATATGGTGTATGATGCTGTTAAGAAGCTAGATGTGAAAGATAATTCTA
Organism: Flavobacteriaceae bacterium; assembly: GCA_020435885.1. Classification (GTDB taxonomy): domain Bacteria; phylum Bacteroidota; class Bacteroidia; order Flavobacteriales; family Flavobacteriaceae; genus Aureibaculum. The sequence continues at coordinate 6,695 of JAGQYU010000222.1, read as the reverse complement.
TTTTAATGATAGAAAATGTGGGAAATTTAGTTTGCCCATCAATGTTTGATTTAGGGGAAAGCAAACGCGTTGTTATCATCAGTACTACCGAAGGTGAAGATAAGCCTATCAAATATCCTGATATGTTCCATACGGCAGATATTTGCATCATCAATAAGATGGATTTGCTTCCTTATTTAAAAATGGATATTGAAAAGTTGAAAAACTATGCGTTGCAAGTTAATCCTAAATTAAAATTTTTTGAGATTTCCGCTACTGACGGAAAAGGAATGGAAGAATGGTACAATTGGTTGTTATCTAATATTTAATTTATGTGTTTATCAATCCCTGGAAAATTAATAGAAATCACTTCACAATTAGATGAAACGTTCAGAAAAGGAAAAGTTTCATTTGACGGAGTTATCAAAGAAATCAGTTTGACCTTAGTACCAGAAGCCAACGTAAATGATTATGTTATGGTACATGTAGGCGCAGCTATTAGTGTGGTAGATGAAGAAGAAGCCAAAAAAACTTTTGAACTCCTAAAACAATTAGGAGAATTGAATGATATTGAAGATGATTAAATTTTAGTGATAAAAAAAGGTTGCTTTTTCAAGCAACCTTTTTGTTTCGTATAATTAGAAAGATTATCCTTTATAAAAAGGCAGCTTTACTACCGTTGCCGGAATGGCAGTTTTACGTATTTGTATGTTGATTTTACTACCTGGTTCGGCAAAAACAGCAGGAACGTAGCCTAGGCCAATACCTTTTTTAAGTGACGGACTCATAGTTCCGGATGTAACCACTCCAATTTTTTTACCATTACCATCAACAATATCATATTCATGGCGAGGAATACCTCTTTCATCCAATTCAAAACCTACTAACTTTCTGTCAGTTCCATGCTCTTTTTGCTTTTTTAATGCTTCTGAATTGGTAAATTCTTTCGTAAATTTAGTGATCCATCCTAAGCCAGCTTCTATGGGTGAAGTTGTATCATCTATATCATTTCCGTACAGGCAGAAGCCCATTTCTAACCTGAGTGTATCTCTGGCGGCCAGCCCAATAGGTTTAATACCATACGATGCTCCGACTTCCATAACCTTATTCCAAACTTGTTCTACTTCTGAGTTTTTACAGTAGATTTCAAATCCACCTGAACCGGTATATCCTGTGGCTGAGATAATTACATATTCAATTCCTGCAAAATCAGCTACTTCAAACGTGTAGTATTTCATATTTTCCAAATCTATGGAAGTAAGTGATTGCATAGCTTCAGCAGCTTTAGGACCTTGAATGGCTAATAAGGAATAATCTTCTGAGAGGTTTTTCATTTCAGCTCCTACATCGTTGTGTGAGCTGATCCAGTTCCAGTCCTTTTCAATATTTGAAGCATTAACAACAAGTAGATATTTTTCTTCATTCAAACGATAAACGATCAGATCATCAACAATACCACCTTCTGCATTAGGCAAGCAACTGTACTGTGCTTTACCATCTATTAATTTAGATGCGTCATTCGTGCAAACTTTTTGGATAAGAGCCAAGGCATTGGGGCCAGTGATTAAAAATTCACCCATATGCGAAACATCAAAAACACCAACACCGTTCCTAACAGTTTCGTGTTCAATGTTTACACCTTCGTATTGTACAGGCATGTTATATCCGGCAAAAGGCACCATTTTGGCACCAAGTGACTCATGTATATGAGTTAAAGCAGTATTTTTCATCAGATCATTTAGTTTTATGGAATACAAAACTAACGATTAATTATCGAGTAAAAAAGATTTTAGCTCATCATACGAGTTAATAAATACAGCTTTTTTTTGTTTATTGATAACTTCTTGTATCTGAGATGGATATGTTAGTTTTTTATTAATAACAGGCTCTACTACGTCTAAAAATTTAATAGGATGGGCAGTTTCTAAAAATACACCAAAAGCATCTGGTGGCAACCCATATTTTTTTAAACCTAAATAGCCTACAGCTCCATGGGGATCTGCAATATAACCACAATTTTCATAAAGATGTTTCATGGCTTGTCGGGTTTCATCATCCGTAAAAGAGTAGGAGTGTAGGTCTTTTTGTAATGCATCAAAATCGTTATCATAAATTTTTTGAATTCTGATAAAATTGCTGGGGTCACCCACATCCATAGCATTAGAAATTGTTTGCTTTGATGGTTTAGGCTCATATAGCTGCGTTAGCATATAGTTTGGAACAATATCATTTACATTGGTAGATGCTATAAATTGATGGATGGGGAGTCCTATTTTTTTAGCCATCATTCCTGCGCAAATATTTCCAAAATTACCACTAGGTACAGAGAAAACTAGTTTTTTAGTAAGGTTTTTTAATTGTTTATATGCAAAAAAGAAATAGAACATCTGTGGTAGCCAACGAGCCACATTGATAGAATTTGCTGATGTTAGTTGTTTAAAATCAGTAATGGATGTGTCTAAAAACGCTTTTTTAACCATAGCCTGGCAATCATCAAAAGTACCGTTGACTTCCAATGCATAGATGTTTTGACCAAGTGTAGTCAGCTGTTTTTCTTGTACTTCACTTACTTTTTTGCTTGGGTACAGAATCACAACCTTTACATTTTCAACACCTAAAAAACCACTGGCAACAGCGCCACCTGTATCTCCTGAAGTAGCCACTAATACAGTAACTTCTTTATGATTTTCCTTATTAAAATACCCCAAGCAGCGAGCCATAAAACGTGCACCTACATCTTTAAAAGCCATAGTTGGGCCATGGAAAAGCTCCAGTGTACTGATATTATCTTCAATAGGAACTACAGGAAACGGAAAACTCAATGTTTCGCTGATAATCTGTTTTAGTTCTTTTGCAGGAATTTCATCACCTACAAATTGTTTTATCGCATTAAATGCAATTTCCTCATCAGAAAACTGCTCTATATTTTTAATAAACTCATCTGATAAAGGGTCAATCTGCTCAGGAAAATAAAGTCCTTTATCTTCTGCCAACCCTTTAATAACAGCCTCTTTAAAAGACACTTTTTGAGAACTTCCGTTTAAACTGTAATATTCCATATTAGTTTTCTACAATTTTTATACCTTCAGTATTGATCTTTGAAATGTAAATCTTAAAATCAATGTTCGTTTTGCTATATACGGAATCAAATGCTTTTGCAACATCATTTGCAATTGCTTCTCCTTTACACAATGAAAACAATGCAGGCCCGGAACCTGATATGCCGACGCCCAAAGCACCACTCTCTATTCCGGCATGTTTAATTTTATCAAAGTGTGGAATTAGGATCTTGCGGTATGGTTCAGCAATTACATCAACTAATGATCTACTAATTAATTGATAATCATTTGTATAAAGACCACTAATTAAACCTCCTAAATTGGCACTTTGCTTTACGGCATCTGCAATGGAAATAACAGGTTTTAATACGCTGCGGGCATGTTCAGTTTTAATTTCTATTTGAGGATGAATTACCGTAACGTATAATTCCTCAGGGACAGGAAGTTTTACAATTTCCAAAGGTTCGTAACTTTTTACCAAAATAAAACCTCCGTAAATAGCTGATGCAACATTGTCAGCAATGGGAGAACCGCAAGCAATTTCTTCGCCGATGCGAGCAAATTCTGTTAATTCCAGCTTAGAAAAAGGCTTGCCAAGTAATTGATTAACAGCAAAAGCTGCGCCTGCAGAGCTGGAAGCACTACTGCCCAAACCACTACCCGGTTTTACTTTTTTAATGAGTTCTATTTCAAGGCCAAAATCTGCTTTTGTTTTGTTGAGCATAGCCAACGCCACAACACTTGCCGCATTTTTCTTTATATCTTTTGGTAAAACAGCTCCTTCTATCTTGGTGATTTTAATTTCTTTTTTAACAGTTTTTTTAAAGGTCATTTCATCGCCAACAGCGTTTATAGCAAAACCAAGAGCATCAAATCCGCAGGAAACATTGGCAACAGTTGCAGGAGAAAATATTGAGATACTGTCCATTTTATTTATTGGCTATTTTAATGATATCGGCAAATAAACCGGAAGCAGTTACATCAGCACCGGCACCAGCACCTTTAATGATCATAGGTTGTTCAGGATAACGTTTTGTGTAGAACATTACAATATTATCTTTTCCTTTTAAATTATAGAACGGATGTCCTTCAGGGATTTCTCTCAATCCAACCTTTGCTTTACCATCATTCAATTCTGCTACATATTTTAATTGGCAATTATTGCCATTTGCAGATTCTAACAATTTGTTAAAATGTTCAGCATCTTTTACTAATGTTTTATAAAAATCGTCAACACTGACTGATTTCAAATTGTTTTGAGTTAAGAAAGGTATGTTTTCTATATCTTCCAAATTTAATTTTAAACCACTTTCTCTGGCTAAGATGAGAATTTTTCTGGCAACATCCACACCACTGAGATCAATTCTAGGGTCAGGTTCAGTATAACCCTCATTTTTGGCTTGTTTTACCACATCATAAAATTTGGTTTCAGAGGTAAAATTATTAAAAACAAAGTTCAAACTACCAGAAAGTACTGCTTGAATACTGGTAATACTATCTCCTGAAGCAATAAGATTGTTCAGAGTATCTATAACAGGAAGCCCTGCGCCAACATTGGTTTCAAAAAGGAAAGGAGCATTGTATTCCAAAGAAAGGTCTTTTAGCTCTTTATATTTTTCGTATGCAGATGAGCAAGCTATTTTATTGCAAGCAACTACAGCAATACTGTTTTTTAGATAGTATTTGTACATGTCTGCAACATTAGTATTGGCAGTGATATCAACAAAAATACTATTTCTTAGATTTAATTCAGTAGCCTTTTTTAGAAAACCATCAAGTGAAGCACTCTCACCATTTTGTACTATATTTTTCCAATTTTGAAGCTCAATACCATCTTCGTTAAAGATCATTTTTCTGGAATTAGAAAGCCCTATCACCCTAAGGTTTATTTTTAGGTTTTCCAATAAAAATAGTTGTTGCTGTGCTATTTGTTCAATTAGTTTTTCACCTACGTTACCAACTCCCGTAATATAAAGGTTCAGTTGTTTGTAATTGCCTTTAAAGAAACTTTCGTGTAAACTGTTCAATGCTTTTTTGACATCTTTTGTATCTATTACGGCTGAAATATTTTTTTCGGAAGCTCCTTGAGCAATGGCACGTATATTCACATTATTTTTACCTAATGTGCTAAACATTTTACCACTGATGCCTTGGTGACTCTTCATATTATCACCTACAATAGCTACAATAGCTAAGTTCTTTTCCACCACAAGAGGATCAATCCTCCCTCTTAAGATCTCAAATTCAAATTCTGTATCAACTGCTTCTTTTGCTTTTTCTGCATTGCTATCATCAATACCGATGCAAATAGAGTGTTCAGAAGATGCTTGAGTTATTAATTTTACATTGATCTTTTCAGAGGATAATGTTTCAAACAAACGTTTTGAAAACCCCGGAATACCAACCATACCAGAACCTTCCAAAGTGATGAGCGTCACATTTTCGATATGTGTAATTCCTTTAACAGGTTCAGAAAGTTCAGATTTTTTAGTAATTAATGTGCCTTTTTCCTCTGGATGCAGTGTATTTTTTATAAGAATAGGAATCTGTTTTTTTAGTACCGGATGTATAGTAGGAGGGTAGATAACTTTTGCTCCGAAATGTGAGAGTTCCATAGCCTCTTCATACGAAATTTCTTCAATTGGCAAAGCTTGGCTCACCATTTTAGGATTTGCAGTGAACATACCACTTACATCTGTCCAAATTTCCAAAACTGAAGCATCTAAAGCTGCAGCAATTATAGCGGCGGTAAAGTCAGAACCGCCACGCCCCAGTACTGTAGTTTCTCCTTTAGCTGATGAAGCTATAAAACCAGGTATTACAACAACTTTATGTGCATTATTACTGAAAAATGAAGTAATATTTCGGTTTGTTTCTTCAAATTGTACGGAAGCATTTGTGTACTCTGAATTTGTGATGATAAGCTCTCTGGAATCTTTCCTTACAACATCTATCTTGTTAAGATGTAATATTTCTGTGATGATCTCAGAGGAGAGTAATTCCCCAAAACTGACAATATTGGCCTCACTTTTTGGAGAGAGTTCATTGATATGTACAATACTATCTAGTACTTGTCTTAATTCGCCTAATTTATCAGTTATTTTTTTGGTTATTTCTGCACTTTTCTCTGCTGGAATTAACTTATTGATTATATTTAAATGAATAGAGGTAATATTCTCTAAAACAGATACATATGTTGAATTTTTTAATGAAGCTAATTGCGCAGCTTCCAATAAAAGATTAGTTACTTTTGCAAAAGCAGATACTACAACAATCTGCACTTGATTTGGATCATTTTGAGAGATGATCTCAATTATATTTTTGATATTTTCTGGTGAACCTACAGAAGTCCCTCCAAACTTTAAAACTTTCATTGCGTTACATTAAAATTGAATAAAAACTTTAGCATCTATTTAAAAATAGATATAGCAAACGGATGATATGTAATGATAATTAACCCCGAAGGGTTGTAGTAGTTGTAATAATAGTGTGCACTATGCCTGTAGAAGTAACAAGCATTACTGGAAAGATGTTATGTACTAATTTTATTTGCACAGCACAAATGTAACTGTTCCTTACATAAAAGCAATGCTTTTTATAAAAATGTTTACTTTTTTGTAGTTTTTGCAGCAAGATGATTTAATTATTGATAAATTA